>CAIWTL010000397.1 GCA_903915555.1 uncultured Micrococcales bacterium
CCTGGAGGGCAGCAAGGCGTTCGCCAAGCAGATCATGGCTGCCGCCGAGGTGCCCACCGCCCACAGCCAGACGTGCGTGGGCAGCGACCAGGTGGCGGAGGCCCTCGACCGTTACGGACCGCCCTACGTCGTGAAGGACGACGGCCTCGCCGCCGGCAAGGGCGTGGTCGTCACCTCCGACCGTGACGAGGCGCTGAGTCACGCCCGCGGGTGCTTCGGCCGGGGCGGGCAGGTCGTCATCGAGGAGTACCTGGATGGTCCGGAGGTGTCCCTGTTCGTCCTCACCGACGGGTCGGCGGCGGTGCCGCTGCTGCCCGCGCAGGACCACAAGCGGGTGGGGGACGGTGACACCGGGCCCAACACCGGAGGCATGGGGGCCTACACGCCGCTGCCGTGGGCACCGGTCGATCTCGTCGACCAGATCATGACGCAGGTCGCGGAACCGGTCATCGCCGAGATGTCGGCACGGGGCACTCCCTTCTCCGGAGTGCTGTATTGCGGTCTGGCGCTGACCACGAGGGGCCTGCGCGTCGTGGAGTTCAACGCACGCTTCGGTGACCCGGAGATCCAGGCCGTGCTGCGACTGCTGGACACACCGCTGTCGGGACTGTTGGCCGCTGCCGCGGACGGTCGGCTCGCGGAGGAGCCGGCTCCCCGCTGGCGGTCGGGAGGCGCCGTGTGTGTGGTCGTGGCCGCCCAGGGTTATCCCGACGACGTGATCGTCGGGGATCCGGTCGCCGGTGTCGAACGCGCCGAGGAGGTGCCCGGGGTGTCCGTTGTGCACGCCGGGACGTCGTCGCGCGACGGGCAGATCGTCACCTCCGGTGGCCGGATCCTGTCGGTGACCGCTGTCGGGGACGATCTGCGACAGGCTCTCGAGCGTGCCTATGAGGGTGTCGCAGCCATCGAGATCCGGGGCAGCCACCACCGTACCGACATCGGTTCCCTCGCCCGCTGACCGAACGAGTAGGGCCCGTGGACACGACGACGCCCCGCACCGGTCGGGTGCGGGGCGTCGTCGCTGTTCGCTGTGCCGGCCTCAGCCCCGGCCGGGGATGCTGCAGGGCACGAAGGGCTTGCGGGCCAGTTTCACGGTCCGCCGCACCTCAGCGGTCCGCATGCTGTTGCCCGTCGCCTTCGCCGTCACGCGGATGGCGACATCGTCGTTGCAGACGGCGCGCACCTTGACGGCGGAGCGAGCGACCTTGACGGTGCACAGGCGGTCGACCTTCTTGCCGGACGCCAGGCAGTCGGCCTTGACGGTCGAGCGCCCCACGGTGCTCACGCGGAACACGACGGTCTCGCCCACCTGCGGGTTGTCGGGGGCCACGACCGCCACGGGGGTCACGGGGCTGTCGGGGTCACGCGAGTCCCGGATCCCGTCGTTGTCATCGTCGGCATCCTGGGTGTCGGGGGTGCCGTCGTTGTCGTCGTCGGGATCCTGGGCGTCGGGGGTTCCGTCGCCGTCGACATCGTCGTGGTCGGCGTCCTGGGTGTCGGGGGTGCCGTCGTTGTCGTCGTCCGGGTCGGTCGTATCCGGCGTTCCGTCGCCGTCCTGATCCGGATCCACCTCGTCGGGGGTGCCGTCGTTGTCGTCGTCGGGATCCTGGGCGTCGGGGGTTCCGTCGCC
>CAIWTL010000398.1 GCA_903915555.1 uncultured Micrococcales bacterium
GGCCGAGTACGTCGTCATCGCGTGCGGCTGCTGGAGCCGTCAGATCGCCGCCATGGCCGGCGCGCAGATCCCGCTCACTCCCGCCGTGCACCAGATGAAGGACATCGGCCCCGTCGCGATGTTCGCCGACGCCAAGGGCGACCTCGAGTACCCCATCGTCCGCGACATGGACACCAATATGTACGAGCGCCAGCACGGCACGGGCCTGGAGATCGGCTCCTACGCCCACCGCCCGATCCTCTACGACGCAGAGGACATCCCCTCGAACGCCGAGGCTGCGCTCTCCCCCACCGAGTTCCCCTTCACTCCCGAGGACTTCGCCGACCAGGACGAGCACGCCCTCGAGCTCATGCCCGAGATCGTCGGCGATGAGAACGCCCAGGAGAAGTACGCGATCAACGGCCTGCTCTCCCTCACCCCCGACGGCATGCCGATCCTCGGCGAGACCCCCGAGGTCAAGGGCCTGTGGTCCGCCGCCGCCGTGTGGGTCAAGGAGGGTCCGGGCGTCGGACGCGCCATGGCGGAGTGGATGGTCCTCGGCCAGCCTGAGATCGACCTGCACGCCTCGGACATCGCGCGCTTCTACCCCGGTCAGACCACGACGAAGCACATCAAGGACCGCACGTCCGAGGGCTTCAACAAGACCTACGGCATCGTGCACCCCGCCGAGCAGTGGGCGTCCAACCGCGAGGTCCGCATGTCGCCGTACTACGAGCGCGAGAAGGCCCTCGGCGCCGTCTTCTACGAGACGGTCCAGTGGGAGCGCCCGTTCTGGTACGAGTCCAATGCCGGCCTCGTCGACAAGTACGGCGATGCCGTGATGCCGCGCACCGCCGAGTGGGAGTCCCGCTGGTGGTCGCCGATCATCAACGCCGAGCACCTGCAGATGCGCGAGGCCGCGGGCCTGGTCGACCTGACCGCCTTCGCGATCTTCGACATCACCGGCCCCGGCGCCCTGGCCACCGTACAGAAGGTGTGCATGCGCCAGATGGACGTCGCGGTCGGCAAGGTCATCTACACCCCGGTGCTCGCCCCCAACGGCGGCTTCAAGTCCGACCTCACGGTCATGCGACTCGGTGACGACCACTTCCGCGTGGTCACGGGCGGCGCCCATGGCATGAGCGACTTCAAGTGGTTCAAGGACCACGCCGCCGAGGGGGCGACCTTCACCAACCTCACCGACGCGATCTCCACGATCGGCCTGTGGGGCCCGAACGCCCGCGCGATCCTCTCCGCCGTCACCGATGCCGACGTGAGCAATGACGCCTTCGGTTTCGGCACCTGCCGGGAGATCACCATCGCCGGCAAGACGGTGCTCGCCTCGCGCATCTCCTACGTCGGCGACCTGGGCTGGGAGCTCTACGTCCCCATGGCCGATGGCCTGGCGGTGTGGGATGCGATCTGGGCAGCGGGCCAGGCCCATGGCCTCATCCCCGTCGGCATCGGCGTCTACGGCACCACCGGCCGCCTCGAGAAGGGCTACCGCGCGTACGGGCCGGAGCTCGAGGGCGACTTCACGGTCGTCGAAGCCGGCATGGCGCCGAAGAAGATCAAGGACGCCGACTTCATCGGCAAGGAGGCGCATCTGCGCCACCGCGAGGAGGCTCCTGCCGCCACGATGTCCCTGCTCACCGTCGATGACCACACCTCGTCGACCGGCGAGAAGCGCTACATGCTGGGCAAGGAGCCGATCCTCACCAAGGACGGCGCTCCTATTACCGACGCGCACGGCCGTCGCTCCTACGTGACGTCGGCTGGCTCGGGCCCGTCGATCGGCAAGCACATCCTCATGGCCTACCTGCCACCGGAGTACGCCGAGCCGGGCACGCACCTGCTCGTGGA
>CAIWTL010000399.1 GCA_903915555.1 uncultured Micrococcales bacterium
CGCATCCAACGTCGACCTCGCGACACTGATCACCGACAAGCTCCCGCTCGTGATCGCCACCGTGGTCCTGCTCAGTTCGTTCTTCCTGCTGCTCGCCTTCCGATCCTGGCTGGTTCCGCTGCAGGCTGCGATCGCCAACATCCTCGCCGCGGCCGCGGCCTTCGGGGTGCTGACCGCGGTGTTCCAGTGGGGCTGGGGACTCAGCCTCATCGGGATCCACACCTGGGACAACAGCCTCCCCGTCATCAGCTACGTGCCGCTGATGATGTTCGCTGCGCTGTTCGGACTGTCGATGGACTACCAGGTCTTCGTCATCAGCACCGTCCAGACCGAGATGGCCAAGGGGACCCCACCGAAGCAGGCCATCAAGGACGGACTGGAGTACGCCGGCCGGATCGTCATGACAGCGGCCACCATCATGATGAGCGTCTTCGCCAGCTTCGTGCTCAACGACGACTCGGTCATCAAACAGTTCGGGGTCGGGCTCACCGTCGCCGTCGCGCTGGCCGCCACGATGTCGTTGCTGTTCACCCCTGCGGTCCTGACCCTGACCCACCGCCACGCGTTCTCACTGCCGCGTTGGATGGACAAGATCCTCCCGGATCTCGACATCGAGGGTCGCAAGCTGGAGAAGAAGTGGGCCGAGGAGGCCGCTGCGGAGGCGTCCTCGACCGGCGACGCGTCCTCCACCGGCGACGGCCCGACAGCGGACGGGTCGACCGGGGACGGGTCGACAGCTGACAAGGCGGCGGCGGACGGGTCGACCGCGGGCAAGGCGACCGGGGACAAGGCGGCGGGCGCGGCATCTGCTCCGGTCACCACGGTCTCGGCCGCCGACATCCTGCCCGGCGGCACCCGCGAGGCGCCCGACGACTCGCGCGGCCGCAAGCGGTGATCCGTCCGGCGACTCACGGATGGGCGGGGACGATCTCGCCGCCCACCACGGTGCTCATCGCCCGTACATAGGCCTGCGCCACCTGGGCGGCCGGGATGCCCGCCGACGGGTCCTTGCCCATCGCCGACAGCGTCTCGGCGACCCACCCGGGGGAGACGGCGTTGACGCGAAGAGCCGTCAGCTCGAGTCCCGCGCTGCGCACGAAACCCTGCAGGCCCGCGTTGACCGTGCTGATGATGCTGCTGCCCGGCATGGGCCGTTCGGCCAGGACTCCGGTGGTGAGCGTGATGCTGCCGCCGTCGCGCACGTTCGCGGCCCCGAATCTCACCAGGTTGATCTGTCCCATGAGCTTGTTCGCGAGGGAGAACGACCAGTCCTCGTCGGTGGCGTCCAGCAGCGGCACGAACCGTGCGGCTCCCGCGCACGACACGATGGCGTCCACCGTCCCCACCCTCGCCAGCATCGCCCGGACGTCGCCGGGGTCGGAGAGATCGACGGACTCGTCCGCCCCCGAACGGGCTGCCGACACCACCTCGACGGCCTCGGCGCGCAGAGCAGCGGCGACTGCCGAGCCGATGGTGCCGGTCGCGCCCACCAGCAGTGCGCGGGTGCTCATCGGGTCTCCGCCAGGAAAGTCATGGGGTCTCCGTCAGGCAAGTCATGGGGTCCTCCAGATAGGGATGTGATGGGTGGGGGGAATCGTCGTCTCAGCGAGCGGGA
>CAIWTL010000400.1 GCA_903915555.1 uncultured Micrococcales bacterium
CCGCCACCGGGGACATGACCTTGGATCACGTCGATGTCCGTACCGGGGTTCTGACCGGAGTCCTCCTGGTGGCCGGCAACGGCTGCTTCTACTCAGCGCTGGCCCGCGGCACGATGGGTGTCATCGGAGGCATCACGGCGACACTCGTCCTGGTCCCCGTGTTCCTGTCGCTGACTCATGGGGCGACACTCTCGGAGCAGGCGATGATCGGTGTCGCCGTGACGGTCGGCGCCGCCATCCTGCTGGGGGCCCCCGAGATGCGCGGGAACACCCAGAAGATCGCCGTGCTGCTGGCTGTACTGGCAGCGGTGTTCTACGGGTTCGGTGAGGTCGCCGACGACGTCGGCGCCGCCAACAACGTGTACGGCACCCTCATGGTGATGGAGCTGACTGCCGCCACGATCGTCGGGGTGATGGGCCTCATCAGCCGCTCCATCGGTGGACTGCGGCGAGAGGCTCTCCCCACGCTGTTGCTCGTCGGACTGTTCAATGCCGCCGGCTGGGCCTGTTTCGCGCAAGCGACGACCCTGGGCAGTCTGGCGGTCGTCTCCGTTCTCTCGTCGCTGGCGCCGGTGGTCCTGACCGTGCTCGCCTTCTTCTTCCTGCACGAGAAGCTGAAGCCCATCCAGATCGTGGCGCTCGGCGGGGTCCTGGTGGGGAGCATGCTGGTCAGCCTCGGCTGACGCCCTCCCGCCCGGCCCGCTCCCACCCCTCTTGCTGATGGCCAGGAGCCGGGCTCGCGTGGAGCAGACCGATTATGATCGGACCGTGCGGCCAGAGTTGATCTTGGACGGTGACTGCGGACTCGGCGCGGCCTCGGTCTCCGTTGCCCGGGGTTGGATCAGCGTGGATCCGCGTGGATCCGGCCTGACGGTCTGGCCTACGACGAGGGGATCGCCGTGACATCGACGCTGTCGACGAAGGGCCGCCGTCACCCGTGGGTGGTGACCGGGATGCACCGTTCCGGCACCTCGGCAGTGGCATCCCTGCTGGCGGACCTCGGAGTGGACCTGGGGGAACGGCTGCTCCCGGCCGACCCCTCCCATCCCCACGGACTCTTCGAGGACGCCGACATGGTCGCCTTCGCCCGCACCCTGCTCCACCACTGCGCTCCGGGAGCCGCGGCCGACGGGACCGGTCATGCGGACTGGGGCTGGCTCGGCGGGGAGCTGATCGACACCGCACCGGCCGAGGATCTGCACGCCATGGCCGGCGATCTCGTCGCGCATCGACAGACCCCCTGGGGCTGGAAGGACCCGCGCAGCACTCTCTTCCTGGACCTGTGGGCGTCGGTGCTGCCCGACGCCCGATTCGTGCTCGTCTACCGGGATCCCTGGGACGTCCAGGACTCACTCCTGCGTCTCGGGCACGCCCCGTTCCTCTCCTCCCCGGCCTGGGGTCATGGCCTGTGGCTGGCCTACAACCGGCGACTCGTGGACTTCGCCGAACGTTTCCCCGACCGGACAGTCCTGATCCACAGTCCCACCCTGCTCGGATCTCCCGACCCCTCCTCGCTCCTGCTGACCCTGCTCGACGACGCCGTGGCGCCCGTCGCGGCCCCGCCGTTGCCCTCCACCGGGTCGACGGGCGCCGGCCCCACGGATCCGGCACTCCTGACCCGACGGTCCCGCGACACCCCCATCGCCGCCCTCCACTCTCTCCTCTGGCCCGACGAGAACCGCCTCCTGCACCGTCTTGACGATCTGGCGGTGTTGCCCGGCCCGCCGTTCCCCGACCCCCGGCTGGAACTCGCCCGGGGGAGAGGGCGGCACCGAGCTCCCGGCGTCGCCGTCGTGGTCACCAGCCACGACGACGGGCTGTTCCTGGGCGAGGCGATCGCCAGTGCCGAGGTCGCGGCACCTCCCGGCTCGGAACTGCTGGTCGTGGACGACGGTTCGACCGATCCCACGACACTGGCGCTGCTCGACCGACTGGCGTCGGCCGGATACCGCGTCCTGAGGCAGGAGCCCGCCGGGGTCGCGGCCGCCCGCAACACCGGGTTCTCAGCGACAACCGCAGATTTCGTGATCCCGCTGGATGCCGACAACCGCCTGCGACCGGGCTTCATCGAGCGCGCGGTCACGGCGCTGGAGAGCGACGTGTCACTGGGCGCCTGCTACGGGGACCGTCAGCTCATCGGACTGGACACCTCTCTCCTGACCGTCCCCGACTTCGACCCGCTGGCCCTGATCGAGGGCAACTCCATCGACACCTGTGCGGTGATCCGGCGCACCGCATGGCGATCCACCGCGGGCTACGACCCCGGTCTACCGCTGTACGAGGACTGGGAGTTCTGGCTGGCACTGGATCGTCACGGCTGGGGGATCACTCGTCTTCCCGGGGTCCTGCACGACTACCTCGTGCGCCCGGGCAGCATGTTGCGGCAGCCCGATACGACCGAACGCGCGGCGGTCGCCCAGACCGCAATCCAGGAGCGCTACTCCGCTCTGCACCGTCAGGCACTCCTGGCCCGGGTGGCGCTGCAGGATGACCTCCATCGATCGCTCGGCGCCGAGACGGAGCAGGTGGCGGCCGACAACCGCCGTCTGACCGCCGAGTACGAGCGGGTCGTCGCCGACAACCTGCGCCTGGCGGCCGAGACGGCGGAGTCGCGTCGGGCCCAGCAGGACCTGCTCGGGATGCTGGACAGCATGGCGGGTTCCGCCAGTTGGCGGCTGACCCGTCCGCTGCGGTCCGGCAAACAGCGCGCACGCAGACTCATGCGGGTCCGCCCCGGCGGCCGCCCGGACACCCCACCGGAGGAAGACCCCGAAGGCACGGGACGGCCCGTCGACTTCTTC
This sequence comes from uncultured Micrococcales bacterium, assembly GCA_903915555.1. GTDB lineage: Bacteria > Actinomycetota > Actinomycetes > S36-B12 > CAIWTL01. Next base: position 2,802 of record CAIWTL010000400.1, read on the forward strand.
ATCATCGGTGCGCAGAAGGGAGGGACGAACGCCGTCTACGAGGCCTTGCGCGGCAGCGGTGCCGTCTCGATGAGTCGCGTGAAGGAGCCCCACTTCTTCGATGACGACACCCTCGACTGGTCACACCCCGACTACACCGGGCTGTACACCCAGTTCGCCGACCACTGCCCCGCTCGGCTGCGCGGCGAGGCGACACCCATCTACTCCTACTGGCCGGGGTGCCTGGAACGGATCCGGCAGCACAACCCGGCGGCCCGGCTCATCCTGCTGCTCCGCAACCCCATCTACCGGGCACTGTCGCACTGGCGGATGGAGCGTCGCCGGGGGTGGGAGGACCTCCCCTTCAGCGAGGCGATCCGGTCGGGCCGACGCCGGGTCCGCGATGCACCCGGGGGTGTCCACCGGATCCATTCCTACGTCGAGCGCGGCTTCTACTC
>CAIWTL010000401.1 GCA_903915555.1 uncultured Micrococcales bacterium
CCGCAGACGAGCCGCGGGACCGGGCTCGGCTGGGTGCTGCGCGGTGCCGGCTTGCGGGCCGCGGGCTTGCGCTTCGGCGCGGCCTTGGACGCGCTCGCGCGGGGCTTCTTCGGGGCAGGCTTGGACGAACGCGAACGAGTGGCCACGCTTGGGGCTTCTCCCCCCTCCGGGGTTCTCCTTCACCCGCATCCCGGCCAGAGGGCGGGGTTCCTGCTTCGCGGACGTTGCAGACAAATGGGCCAGCACCTATACATACCCTATGCGTCGCCCTCAGCCAGCGCTCGTGATCTCAGTCATCGCCCTTGTCTTTGCCATGACCGGGACTGGCTATGCCGTGGCGAAGCTGCCGCGCAACAGCGTGGGTACGGAGCAGATCAAGAACGGCGCCGTCGTCGCCGACAAGATCAAGAACGCGGCGGTCGGCACCGCGCAGATCAAGAACAGCGGTGTCACCGGCGCCAAACTCGCGAACAACGCGGTCACCTCGGCCAAGATCGCGGACGGCACGATCGTCGCGGACGACATCGCCGCCGCGACGCGGTCGAGTCTGCGCGGTACGGCCACCGCAGGCGGCAGTGGCATCTTCGTCCCCCGAGCGGGAACGACGAAGGTCCTCGGGGCTGGCGCGGCCGAACGGATCATGGTGTCGCTCGAGCGTGACTACCGCACGGACGTCGACGCGCCGGGCCCGGGCGGGCCGAACTACATTCCAACGACCGTCGCGAGCCGCCTGTTCATCACCGCGACCGCGAATCTCATGCGCACAACGGCCAACGGCGCTTCGGCCTCCGCGAAGGTGGTCTGCAGCCTCCAGTGGCGAAACCTGGCTCAGGAGACCTGGTGGAACATCCCGGGCACCGTGCGCCAGACGTTTGCGATCGGTTCGAACCCGACATACGAGTCGCTGACCGTGATCGGCTGGGTCGACGTAGCCGGGACCGTCAACGGGCGGGCGACCATCACCGACGTCCGCCTGATCTGCTCACCGGAGGTGAGTGCGGGCTACGACGCCCCGGTCCACCTGCAGTCCGCGGCCATCAACGTGATCGGCGTCGCCGGTGCGGGAACAGGGGCCGTCGGTTCGGGTACCGGCGGTGACGGGCTTGTCGCGCAGTGAGTGACGCGCTCGAGACCGTCGGCTAGGGCCGCTCCACGCGCCGACCGCAGCCAGCTGCGATCGTCGCCACCGTCGCCCTCTTCGTCGCGCTCGGCGGCACGTCGTACGCCGTCTCGCCGCTGCCGCGGAACTCGGTTGGCAATCTGGATCCGGATCCAAATTGACCGTTTTCGTGCCAATCTGGATCCGGATCCAAATTGCCCGCCAACGTGCCGATCTGGACCCGGGTCCAAATTGGCACGAAAGCGGTCAATACGGGGCCGGGTCCTGAAACGTCAACGACTGCGCGCCGCAGGGATTGCCGGCACCACGTGGAACCGGTGTTCCATGCGCAGACCGTCGGCTGCTCTGGTCGTTGCCTCGATCGCCGTGTTCATAGCGCTCGGCGGCACGTCGTACGCCGTCTCGCAGCTGCCGAAGAACAGCGTGGGCACCCAGCAGCTCAAGAAGAGCGCCGTCACCTCCGCCAAGATCAAGGACGGCACGATCGCCACCGTCGACCTCGCCGCGGCCACGCGGACCGCGCTCCGGGGACAGACCGGCGCGACGGGGGCGACCGGGGCCCAGGGCCCGCCCGGGCCGTCGGTCGGGGCGGCGGCGATGAGCGCGACCGTCACGACGATCAATGCGTCATCCACCGAGGTCGTCGCACTCGGCAACGCGGCCTCCGCATCGCGGTCCGGGCCGATCACGGTCACGCAGGCGAGCCGGCTCCTCTTCTCGGCCACCGTCCACCTGACCATGACCACGACGGGCGCCCGCGCCTACGCGACCTGCAAGGTGCAGTACGCACGGGCCGCGGCGGCGGGGACCGCGACCGTGATCCGCGACACGGACACCGCCAACAGCGCCGCCGCCTTCCTGCCCGCCGAC
>CAIWTL010000402.1 GCA_903915555.1 uncultured Micrococcales bacterium
ACCGGGTCGGCCGGCCCGACGGGACCCCCGAGGACCTCGGCGAAGCCCGCCCGCAGATCTGCGACGAAGTCATCGAGATCGGGGATCGCCACATCATCGGCCGAGAGCCCGATGAACGCCGTGCCGTCGTAGGTCACCAGGGTGATGTTCGCGGCGGCACCCACCGTCGGCACCAGGGGCCAGGTCCCGACCATGCGTGCCCCGCAGATGTAGATCGGCATGGGGGGACCGGGCACGTTCGAGGTCGTGATGTCACTCGCCCGGGCGATCGAGGCCAGGACGGGCACCGGAACGAGCCACGACGCCTCAGCCAGTGGGTTGGCGAGGGCGAGGGCCGGCTCCTCCCGCCAACGTTTCACCTCGGTGTGCGCCGCCTTGATGCGCTCGTCGACCGTCACGCCGTTGATGGGCAGTTCGAAGCGAGCGATCGTGACGGCGTTCGACTCGCTGCCGTCCTTCACCGCCTTGCGCAGACTGATGGGCAGGTTGAAGCGAAGCCGCCGGGTCGGTTTCCCGTGCCTGTCGTGGTACTTGGCCAACCCGGTGGTGACGGAACCGAGGAAGACGTCGTTGACGGTGTCGCCACGCCGTTTGGCCGCGGCCCGCATCTCGCTGAAGCGCACCTCGAACGTCGCAAAACGATAGTTGGTGCTGCGCTCGCTCATCAGTGGGGACAGCGCGTGATCGGGGGCCGACGCGAAACGGCCGATGGACTCGGCCATCCCGACCGCGTCGCCCCAGGTGCCGACCGGGTTCTTGAGAGTGCCGACGGCCAACTCCGCCATCACCTTCGCCCCCGACAGCGCCGCCTCGGCCGCGCGCGTGACGTTGTCGACGATGTTGGCCCGGCTCACACTGGCGACCGACACAGGTCGGCCTTCGGGGGGAGGCGGAGCCTCCGGCTCACCGGGGTTGCCCTCGGGAGTGAGTTCGAAGAGGTTGGCGCCGATGAGGACGGTCGCCTGTCCGTCCGCGACGGCGTGATGGAGTTTCAGGATCAGCGCCGAACGACCTCCGGTCAGGCCCTCGAGCAGGACCGCCTCCCACAGCGGACGGTCGTAGTCGAAGTCGGTGAGGCTCATGCGACGGGCTTCCCCGAGCACGTCATCCCACCCGCTCCCCTCAGGGAGCCGATACCGGTGGAGGTGCAGGGCCAGATCGAACTCCGGGTCCACGGCCAGGCGCGGCATGGACATCCCCATGGCGCCGAAGAGGGGACGTTCCCGGAGCAACGGCACCAGTCGGGTCAAACGGTCGAACCGCTGGTAGAGCCGATCCCAGTCGGGGGTCGAGTCCAACAACGACAAGGCCACGATGGACGACCTCATGGCCCGGTCGCCGGTCGCGGTGCGCCACGTCGCAGCATCCCACCCGGTGAGCTGCTGACCCACCGCCCTCAGGTCGTTCGCACTGCGCACAGCCTTGTTCAGATCGCTCACGGTTCCTCCTCGCCACTCGACGCTAGCGACGGACCCCCGACGACGCGACCGGATCAGCCGACTGCCTCCATGACCTCGTCGGAAACATCGAAGTTGGCGTAGACATTCTGGACGTCATCGGAGTCCTCGAGCGCCTCGATGAGGCGGAACATCTTGCGAGCCCCCTCCTCATCGAGGGGAACCGTCACGCTCGGCAGGAACGTGGCCTCGGCGGAGTCATAGTCGATTCCCGCCTCCTGCAGCGCAGTCCGAACAGCCACTACGTCGGTCGCCTCGCTGACGATCTCCCACGAGTCACCGAGGTCGTTGACTTCCTCGGCACCCGCCTCGAGGACCGCATCGAGGAGGGAATCCTCGTCGCCCGCGTCACCCGGCACGATCACGACACCCTTGCGACTGAACAGGTAGGCCACGGACCCGGGGTCGGCCATGTTCCCCCCGTTGCGGGTCATCGCAGTGCGCACCTCGCCCGCGGCGCGATTGCGATTGTCGGTGAGACATTCGATCAGGACCGCCACACCCGCCGGACCGTAGCCCTCGTACATGATCGTCTCGTAGTCGGCTCCCCCCGCCTCGGCGCCGGAGCCACGCTTGACGGCGCGCTCGATGTTGTCGTTGGGGACCGAACTCTTCTTGGCCTTCTGGATGGCGTCGTAGAGCGTCGGGTTCCCTGCGGGATCGCCGCCGCCGGTACGCGCCGCCACTTCGACGTTCTTGATGAGCTTGGCGAACAACTTTCCCCGTTTGGCGTCGATGACCGCCTTCTTGTGCTTGGTCGTTGCCCATTTGGAGTGGCCGGACATCAGTCCTCCTCGATCATCGACAGGAACAGCCGGTGCAGCCGGTCGTCGCCGGTCAGTTCCGGGTGGAACGACGTGGCGAGCAGCGGGCCCTGGCGTACGGCGACGATCCTATCGTCCGGGTTGCCGCCCGGATCGGTCCGACGGACTGTCGCGAGGACCGAGACGTCCGGCGCGACGGCTTCGACCCATGGGGCCCGGATGAAGACCCCGGGGAAGTCGGGGGGACCGAGCTCACCGATCGCGATCGGCTCCTCGAAGGACTCCGCCTGACGCCCGAACGCGTTGCGACGCACCGTCATGGCCAGTCCGCCGACCTGTTGCTGGCTGCTGCGCGGGTCGAGGAGTTCGTCGGCGAGCAGGATCATGCCGGCACACGTGCCGAAGGCGGGCATACCGGCGGCGATCCGCGCCCGCAACGGCTCGAGCACCCCCAGGTCGACCGCCAGACGTGACATCGCGGTCGACTCACCGCCGGGCACCACGATGGCGTCGACATCCTCGAGTTCCTCGGCCGTCCGCACAGCAGCGGTGGGAACACCCAGCGCGGCGAGGAGTCGTAGATGCTCCCGGAACGCGCCTTGGAGAGCCAGGACCCCAACAGTCGGGGTCGCTCTCACCAGCCGCGCTCGGCGAGACGGTGATCGACGGGTAGTTCCTCGACGTTGATCCCGACCATGGCCTCGCCGAGACCGCGCGAGACCTTGGCCAGGATGTCGGGATTGTCGAAGTGGGTGGTGGCCTGCACGATCGCCTGGGCCCGCTGCGCCGGGTTGCCCGACTTGAAGATGCCGGAGCCGACGAAGACGCCGTCCGCGCCGAGCTGCATCATCATCGCGGCGTCGGCCGGTGTTGCGATGCCTCCAGCCGTGAAGAGGACCACCGGGAGCGTGCCGGTACGCGCAACTTCGACGACGAGGTCGTAGGGGGCCTGCAACTCCTTCGCCGCGACGAACAGTTCGTCCTCGGTCATGGAACGCAGGACGTTGATCTCGCCGCGGATCTTGCGCATGTGCGTGGTGGCGTTCGACACGTCGCCGGTGCCTGCCTCCCCCTTGCTGCGGATCATGGCCGCCCCCTCGTTGATCCGGCGCAGGGCCTCACCGAGGTTGGTTGCGCCGCAGACGAAGGGGACGGTGAACTTCAACTTGTCGATGTGGTTGGTGTAGTCGGCCGGCGTGAGGACCTCGGACTCGTCGATGTAGTCCACGCCGAGGGACTGCAGGATCTGCGCCTCGACGAAGTGCCCGATGCGGGCCTTGGCCATCACCGGGATGGACACGGCCTCGATGATGCCGTCGATCATGTCCGGATCGGACATACGGGAGACGCCCCCCTGGGCGCGGATATCGGCGGGGACCCGCTCGAGCGCCATGACGGCCACGGCGCCCGCGTCCTCGGCGATCTTGGCTTGCTCGGGTGTGACAACGTCCATGATGACGCCACCCTTGAGCATCTCGGCCATCCCCCGCTTGACCCGGTCGGTCCCGATCAGTGGGGTGGTGAGGATCTCAGCCATGCCTATTCGCCTCCGCCTCGGACGCCGCGCACCGCGCCGCGTGGATGCTGAAATGGTAGGCCCAAACAGTCGCCGGCCCCAATCCGGCAGCGCCTACCTGCTGCCGAACCCCGGCGGTGGCGTGTCGTCCATCTCGAAAGGCTCCGGCCACGGCGTGTGACCCGCGAGCCGGAAGACCCGGACCACCCACTGGTACCGGACGTCGCGGCAGGCGCGCACTGCGTCGTTGAGGAAACGTCGGGACAACTCCACCCGCCGAGTCGTGGACTCCAGGTCGACCATCAGTTCCTCGCCACCGGGCAGCTCACTGCAGTCGGACACCGCCTCGGGTTCGTCGAAGGCGGCGACCAGTACCTGGGTCAGGTTGGACTCCGCGAGACTGCGCTGCAGCTGATTGACCGGATCGGCGCGGCGGGCGGTGTGGACGGCGTCGCCGATGACCGCTGCCGTGGCGGGGTCCGGCATGCGGGCCGCAGCGAGCTCGCCGGCCACCGAACTGCGCTCGAGCAGCGCCCGGTCGAGGGCGACGTGCCCGGCGTCGACGCGCCGGTGCAGCCTGTCGAGACGGCCCGCGGTCTGGGACAGGTACCACGCCACCAGAAGAACGAGGGCGATGAGCACCCATGCCCACCAGCTCACGAGTCCCCCGCCGAACGACGGGCCAATCGCCCCACGAACTGTCCACGCAGGTCCTCGGTGACCTTCTCACCCGGCATCCGCACGCTCCGGTAGACGTCCACGATCTCGCGGGTGACCCGACCCCAGTCGTACAGCCACGCCCGGTCCCGGGCGACATCCACCAGTTCCGCGCGTGCCGCGTCGTCGTCGAGCAGCTCGGACACCACCGCTGCCAGGTCCGCGGGATCACCGTTGGTGAAATGACGTCCGGCGGCACCGTTGTCCAACACCCGACGGAAGGCCTCCAGGTCGCTGGCCACCACGGCCGTGCCGCTCGCCATCGCCTCGAGCAGGACGATCCCGAAGGACTCACCGCCGGTGTTCGGCGCCACGTAGATGTCCGCGGAGTGGAAGGCACGGACCTTGTCCTCCTCCGACACCAGCCCCAGGAAGGTCAGCCGGTCGGCAACATCGGGCGGCAACTTCTTGACGATGTCCTCGCTGTCCCCGGGACCCGCGAGGAGCACGCGGACGTCGGGATGCCGCTCGGCGATGCGGGGCAGCGCCGCCAGCAGGATGTCGAGGCCCTTGCGCGGCTCGTCCAGGCGCCCCAGGAAGAACAGGGCCTTCCCGGGTCCGGGCCAGCCGTCGAACGGCGTGGCATCGGAGAAGGCGGCGCATTCCACCCCGTTGGGGATCAGCACCGCATCGCCACCCACGTGGTCGACGAGCGTGCGCCGCGCCAACTCGGATACTGCGATCCGGCCTCTCGCCTTCTCCAGAACGGTCTGGGCGAGATAGAACATCGACTGCAGGGCGCGGGACTTCTCGATGGACGAGTGCCATGTCGCCACGATGGGTCCCTGAGCGGCCCACAGCGCCACGGCGCTGATCCCCGGCGAGAGGGGCTCATGGACGTGCATGACGTCGAAGTCGCCGTTGCGGATCCAGTCGCGGACCCGCCGGGTCGACCGTACGCCGAGGTTGAGGCGGGCAACGGATCCGTTGTACGGCACGGCGATCGGCCGCCCGGTCGAGACCACGTAGTCCGGCAGGTTGTCGTCGTCCTCCGCGGGGGCCAGGACGGAGACCTCGTGACCCTCCTTGACCAGGGCTGCTCTGAGGTCGCGCACGTGGTATTGCACTCCACCGGGGACATCCCACGCGTAGGGGCAGACGATGCCGACCTTCAGGCGTTCGTCCATCAGGACGCGGCCTGCGAACGCTCGAGTCGGGCGGGGTCGAGGTCCGCCAGCCACAGCGGCTGGAGCATGTGCCAATCGCTGGGGTGTTGGCCGATCCCGATCTCGAAGCGCCCCGCGATCGACTGGGTGATGGTGCGGATGTCCTCCTCCTCGGTCCCCGACGTGGGGACCGGGATGGGATCGAACACCGTGGCCGCCGGTTGACCGTCGCGGTAGAAGAAGTTGACAGCGAGGAGGGTGGCGCCCGTCCGGCGGGCGACCAGGGCGGCGCCTGCGGGCATGCGTGTCGGCTCACCGAAGAAGGTCACGTCGATGCCGTGGCGGGACAGGTCTCGGTCTCCCACCAGTCCGACGATGGTGCCGTCCGCCACCCGGTCGACGAGCGCCGTCACGAGATCCGGGGTGCCGTGTCCGAGGACCTCCATCCCGAGACTCTCCCGGAAGGCCACGAACTTCTCGAACAGCTTGTACGGCTTGAGGCGTTCGGCGACGGTGGTGAGACTCCCGTAGCGCTGCGCCACGAAGGCGGCGCCATGGTCGTAGTTGCCGCCGTGCGGCCCCACGAAGACCACTCCTCGCCCCGCAGCCACCGCCTGGTCGATGTGCTCGAGCCCGTCGGCCTGCAGACCGAGGATGCGTTCACGGGGCCAGTCGGGCATGCGGAAGGCGTCGCACCAGTAGTGGGCGTAGCTCTGGAACCCCTCCCGGGACACTTCCCGGATCTGGGCGGGAGTGGCGTCGGGCATCACTCGAGCCAGATTCTTCTCGTACTGCTTCACGGACGGACCGTGGCGGCGCCACGCCTGGTCGGCGAATCTCGAGAAAAGGGCGTAGGCCCGCTTCTCGGGCATCTTGCGGATGGTGGTCCATCCGATGGAGTAGCCCCAGTAGGCGAAGGTGTCGCTGATCATCGCCCGTCCACTCCGGGCAGCGTGCCCTGACCGGTGTCCGCGGCCGGACCGGGTGCCCCACCGTCGTTCTCTCCGCCTGTTGTCGGTCGGGGAGTCTGAGTGCCCGACGTGGCTGCGGGACGACTGCTCGGGGGCGACCCCTCCCCGGCAGCGGGGGCGGCCACGTCGGCCGGGCGACGGATGAGCTGACCGCGCACGTGGGTGAAGCGCTGGGCGATGGTGATGAGCGTCAGCACAGCCAGTACCGCCGTCGCGACGGGAAGGACCCAGGTGACCCCGAAGCCGGTGATGAAAGCTGCCGCGAGGATGACGATGAGCCGCTCAGCGCGTTCGGCGATGCCGACGTTGGCGGTCGCGCCGACGGACTCGGCCCGTGCCTTGGCGTAGGAGATCGTGAAGCCACCGACCAGGCAGACCCAGGCCGCCGCTGTCGGCCAGGTCTCGCCGTGGGTGGCGAAGTAGATCAGGACCGCCCCGAACACGGCTCCGTCGGCCACCCGGTCGAGTGTCGAGTCGAGATAGTTTCCCCACGGGCCGGCCTTTCCTGACAGCCGCGCCATGGTGCCGTCGAGGAGGTCGCTCACGGCGAAGAGGGCGATGAGGACGACGCCGGGGATGAACTGTCCGCGGGGGAAGAACCACAGGGCGGAGATGACGGTTCCCGCGGCACCGATGTAGGTGACCGCGTCCGGGGTGAGTCCGACGGCCAGGAGGCGTCGGGCGACCGGGTCGATGAACCGGGAGACGACGCTGCGGGCTTCCTGGTTGTTGAGCATGGGGGCCTTTCCGTGCGCTGCCGCGATGGTATCCCTGCGGTCGCGGGCCACGCCGCAAGGGCGGAGGCGCGGCGCACTACTGTGAGAGGCAGAGCAGCCCTTCGGAGGTCGTCATGCGCCAACCCGCCATACGCAATGTCGTTCTCGCCGGTCCGGCGGGTGCCGGGAAGACGACGCTGATCGAGTCGTTGTTGGTGGCCGCGGGGGTGCTGCGTTCCCCCGGCCGGGTCGAGGACTCCACCACGACATCGGATCACACCGACATCGAACACACATTGCAACGGTCCGTGTCGCTGACCCCACTGTCGTTCACGTTCGAAGGAACGCGGATCAACCTGTTGGACACGCCCGGATACGGGGACTTCGTCGGCGAACTGCGGGCGGGGCTGCGCGCCGCGGATGCCGCGCTCTTCGTCGTGGCCGCCGGTGACGGTATCGACTCCGCGACGCAGTTGCTGTGGCAGGAGTGCGAGGCGGTCGGCATGCCGCGCGCGGTCGTGGTCACCAAACTCGATCGGGACGAGGCGGACTTCGAGGAGGAGGTGGCCCTCTGCCGCCGGGCGTTCGGTGACGGCATACAGCCCATGTACCTGCCCATGCTCGCCGACGACGAGTCGATGGCAGGGCTCATCGGACTGCTCACGCAGAACGTGTACGACTACTCAGGTGGCACCCGTGTGACGCGTGACTCGGAGGCGGCCCACCGGGATCTGGCCGGTGACGCCCGCAGCGCCCTCATCGAGGGGATCATCACCGAATCCGAGGACGAGACCCTGATGGATCGCTTCCTCGGCGGTGAGGAGCTCGATGTCCAGATGCTCATCGACGATCTCGAGACAGCGGTGGCCAAGGCCCACTTCTTCCCGGTCCTTCCGATGGCGACCTCATCTACAGGGGCGGTGGGAGCGCTGGAGATCCTCGAACTGATCGTCGGCGGGTTCCCCACGCCCGCGGAACACGGGGTACCGATCGCGACCACCCCCGACGGCCGTCCCGCTTCCGCCCTGACGTGTGACCCGGCAGGACCACTGTGCGCCGAGGTGGTGCAGACCAGCAGCGACCAGTACGCGGGCAGGCTGTCCCTCGTCCGCGTCTTCAGCGGCACCCTGCGCTCGGACACGGTGCTCCATGTCTCGGGGCACTTCCTCACCGACCGGGGACGCGACGACCACGACGAGGACGAACGCGCCGGCGCCATCAGTTCAGCTCTCGGTACGACACTCACGCCAGTGGGGTCCGCCGCCGCGGGTGACATCGTGACCGTGGCCAGACTGTCCCGTGCCGAGACCGGGGACACACTGAGCAGCCCGGACGAGCCGCTCCTGATCGAACCGTGGGTGATGCCGGATCCACTGCTGCCCGTCGCGATCGCGGCGGCCAGCCGCAACGACGAGGACAAGTTGTCCACCGCTCTGGGCCGGTTGCAGGCGGAGGATCCGACGGTGCGGGTCGAGCGCAACGCGGAAACCCATCAGGTGGTCCTCTGGTGCATGGGTCAGACCCACGCCGACGTGTTGCTGGACCGCTTGCGACGACGGTTCGGGGTGAACGTGACAGCAGAGGCGCAGCGGATCCCGCTGCGCACCACCTTCGCGGGACCCGCGGCCGGCCACGGTCGACTCGTGAAGCAGTCCGGTGGCCACGGGCAGTACGCCGTCGTCGACATCGAGGTCCGCCCGCTGCCTCGCGGGGAGGGGTACCGCTTCGTGGACGAGGTCGTCGGCGGCGCGATCCCCCGGCAGTTCATCGGCTCTGTGGACCGTGGTGTGCAGCAGCAGATGGCCGCCGGGTTGGCGGGTGGATTCCCGGTCGTGGACCTGGAGGTCACGGTGACCGACGGCAAGGCCCACTCGGTGGACTCGTCGGACATGGCGTTCCAGACCGCCGCCGGCCTGGCTCTGCGTGATGCCGCCGAGAAGGCGGGCGAGGTCCTGCTGGAGCCGGTGGCGGAGGTCGCGATCGAGGTTTCCGACGAGTACGTCGGCGCTGTCATGAGCGACCTCGCCGCCCGCCGCGGCCGCATGACGGGATCGGAGTCCCACGACGGGGGAATGACCCGGGTCACGGCGATCGTGCCGGCGAGCGAGTTGACCCGCTACGCGATCGACGTGCGGGCGCTGACCCACGGTTCGGCGTCCTTCACCCGAAGCGATGCGGGTCACGAACCCGTTCCCGATCGACTGCGCGACACACTCACCGCGGGACACTGATCAGCGCGTGGCCCGATCGAGGAGCCGTTACCCGATCTTCACCGGCTTCGTGGTGTAGGCCGGGTTGCCGCACTTCTTGGCCAC
>CAIWTL010000403.1 GCA_903915555.1 uncultured Micrococcales bacterium
CGGGAACACGGCGACGTCGCTCACCGCCGGGTGGCCGGCGATGACGTTCTCCACCTCCGCGGGGTAGACGTTCACGCCACCGGTGATGATCAGATCCTCGCGGCGCCCTTCGAGGAAGAGGTAGCCCTCGTCGTCCAGGCGGCCCAGATCCCCGACAGTGAACGACTCCCCGTGGGGGTCACCGCCCCACGCCCCTGCGGTCTTGGCGGGATCGTTCCAGTAGGAGAACCGCGCGAAGTCGGGGGGCGCGCACCAGACCTGATCGCGTTCGTCGACGCGCAGGGTCCGGCCGGCTCGGGCCCGTCCGACCGTGCCGGGACGTTGTTCCCACTCGGTTCCCCGGCAGGACGTGAACTGACCTTCCGTCGCACCGTAGAACTCCCACACCCGATCGGCTCCAGCCCACGCGTGGGTGCGTCTCTTGAGTCCGTCCGGGCACGCCGAACCGGCATGGGCGAGCAGTCGATAGGGACTGGGAGGAGCGCCGTTGTCGAGGAGCGCCTGCAACTGGCTCGGGACCATGAAGGCGGTCGTGGGTCGCAGCTCCACCAGGGCCCGAGCGGTTGAACTGACCTCGAATCGCCCGATCAGGGCGACCGTCCCACCGACCTCCAGCGTCCCGATCGCGAACCGGAGCGGTGCCGAGTGGCAGAGGGGGGAGTGCACCAGTGTCACGTCGTCGTCGGTGAAACCCCAGTGGGTGATCTCGTCGTCCCACCACTGCTGCGCCAGGGGCGGCGTGAGATCTGCTGTCACGCCCTTCGGCACCCCCGTGGTTCCCGACGTGTAGTGCATGGCCCTCGTGAGGGGTCGCGCCTCCAGATCTCCTGCCGGTCCGGCCGTCAGAGCGGCGACGTCGTCGGGACCGAACACCCTCCCGGTCAGGGACGCGTCGCGCTCGATGTATCCGAGTTCCCCCGGGGTCAGCAGAGGGTGGATCATGACGGGCACGATCCCCAGGCGCAGCGCCGCCCAGATGGTCGACAGGGTGTCCGCCTGCCGTCGGGGGACATCGCCGGCCGCGTACTCGGGGGTGATCACCCCGATGTGGTCGCCGGGTCTCACTCCACGGCTCAGCAACGCCTGGCCTGCCCGGCGGGCGCGGTCCTGCGCCTCGGCTGCTGACAACAACACCGCATCACGGTACCCGTCGCGGGGTCCCCGATCGTCCCATTGACTACCCTGACCGGATGGAGAGGGCGCCTCGTGGACCGATGTCCTTCCCCCAGTTCCGCCGGGTCTTCTTCGCCCGCGCAATCTCGTCTGCCGGCTCCTACATGCAGATCGTGGCCGCCACCTGGTACGTCTACTCGCTGACGGGCAGCGCCACGGCCGTCGGCGTGCTGTCGGCCCTGGCGCTGGGTCCCGCCATCGTGGGTTCCCCGATCGGTGGCGCTCTCATGGACCGCTACGACCCGCGTCGCCTGGCGATCGTGCTCAGTGTCTGTCAAGCCGTTCCCGCTGCGCTGCTGGCGATCCTGGAGGTGATCGGTGATCTCGATGTGCCGACCTTGTACCTCCTGACATTCGCCGGTGCCATCCCGTTCAGCCTGAACCAGCCCGTCGTCACCCTCATCGCCCCGTACACCGTCCCCGTCGAGTTCCGGCAGACGGCCGTGGCGCGGACCTCGATGGTCTACAACATCACCCGACTCCTGGGAGCGGTCGTCGGCGGGTTCGTGGTCCAAGCCGTTGGCGTGGGGGTGGCTTTCGCGGTCAACGCGCTGTCGTACGCGGCGGTGGCGGTGGTGCTGTCCGTCACCCATCTCGTCTCCGACGTCCGCCGTGGGGGTTCGAAGGGCTCGTTGAACGTGCTGTCCGGGGTGCGCGCCGGCTGGGGGCAACAATTCCTGCGACTGGTCGCGGTCGGTGTGATGGTCTTCTTCACCCTCGTGGCGCCGGTCGAGCAGTTGATGCCCACCGTGGCCCAGGAGCACGGGATGACCGCTTCCGCCGTCGGGATCCTCGTGGGCGCGATCGGGGTCGGGGCGCTCCTGGCCAATCCGCTGGTGGGGCCCCGCAACAGTTCCCCCTTCCACCGGCGGAGACTCATGGCGACCGGCTTGCTGCTGGCGGCGGTGGGGATGGTCCTGCTGGCGGTCACCCCGCAGCACGGGATGCTCATCGACGTGGGTGGTGCCGTGCTCATCGGGTTCGGGTGGGAGTTCGTCTTCGTCGGCGGTCAGTCGACGGTTGCGGTCGAGGTGTCGCCCGACATACGGGGGCGGATTATGGGGCTGTTCTTCGTCCTCGTCACCGCCACCACGGCGCTGGGTGCGCTCCTCGTCGGCTTCCTCATCACGCAGTGGGGGTTGATGCCCACCTTCCTGACGCTTGCCGGCGTCGTGACCGCGGCTGCTGTCGTGCTCATCGTCCGCAACCGGCTCACTCCCATGATCGACCGGGATCCTGCTGTCGCTTCGTAGCGCGAACCCCGGCGTCGCGGTGCTTGACTGTCCGCGGATGCAGCCTCAGGGAAGGACACGCCGGACATGTCACTGCAGTCGGACCTGGAAGCCGGACGGTACGACGATGTCATCGTCGGTATGCGGGAATGGGTGGCGGAAGACCCGTCGGCGGCCTTCTCGGACGCCACCGCGAAACGCTGGATGTCCACGCGGTGGAAGGACCTCTTCCTCCGGGAGGCGGTTCTGGATGAAGCCGCGATCGAGACGGCGGAGAAACGGATCAGTCGGGCCAACCCCCTGTCCCCGCGGCTCGGACCCGACAAGCGCAGTGACCGGCAGAAGATCGCCGACCGGTTCCTGAAGGATGTGTCGGCCCCGGACTGGCAGACGGATCTGCCCGACCCCGACGTCACGATCGAGGACACCACCCTCGTCCTGTGCCCGGGGCTGCTGTCGGGGATCCTTCATCCGGGGGCACATGCCTTCGTCGAGGACGCACCAGTGCTCGAGGAGGAGCGTGGCTGGAAGACCCTGCGCGCCGACCTGCACCCCTTCCGGGGGTGCGAGGCGAACGAGGCCGACCTCAAGGCGGCACTGGATCGGGGGGAGGGATTCACCGCCGACCTGCAGCCGATCGATGACCCCGAGCCACCGGGAGACGTCTGGCTCATCGGCTACTCGAAGGGTGGCCCCGATGTCCTGACCTTCCTGGTCGACAATCCGGAGTACGCCGACCGGGTGAAGGGTGTGTTCACCTGGGCCGGTGCCATGAGTGGTTCGTACTCGGCCGACGCGATCTACGAACAGATCAAGGACATGGATACCCAGGCGATCTCGGACAATCTCGATCGGTTCCTGCAGTTGCTGTCACCGGGCATGGTGGAGAAGACGGGGCTGCGCCGTGTCGACGAGTACGACATCAAGCAGGCGTTCTACGACCTGCAGACGACGGTGCGCGAGGACTTCAACCGCCGCAACTCCGACATGCTCAGCGAACTCGGGGTCCCGTTCTTCTCGCTCACCGGATCCACCACCCCTCTGGAGGCTCCCAGCTTCCAGTTCGCCGACACCGTGAAGATGTCGCAATTCGACGCCAACAACGACATGCAGCTGACCCAGAAGCAGGCGACGATGGACATCCCCATCGCCACCCACCTGGCCATGCTCCACGGTCATCACTGGGACATCGCCTACTCGCCGTTCCCGGCCCGGATGCAGGCGGTGTCACCCAA
>CAIWTL010000404.1 GCA_903915555.1 uncultured Micrococcales bacterium
CCCATGTCCCGGTGGGTCAACTTGAACCACGCGCGGGCGTAGGCGTCGGCGAACTCGGCAGGGTTCTCCATGAAGCGACGCGAGATCGGCTCGTAGATGGGATCGACGCGCAGCGCGAGATCGGTCGTCAGCATGACGGGCTTGTGCGTGACGCCGGCCTTCTGCGGGTCGGGGACGTCGCCCACTGCGGAGTCGTCCTTCGGCACCCACTGGTGCGCACCCGCCGGACTCTTCGACAGTTCCCACTCGGTGGCGAACAGCGTCTCGAAGTACCCGTTGTCCCACGTGGTGGGCGCGGGGGTCCAAGCGCCCTCGAGGCCACTGGTGATGGTGTCGTCGCCATCACCGGTGCCGAACGAGTTCTTCCAACCGAAGCCCATCTGCTGCAGCGGCGCCGCCTCCGGCTCGGGACCGATGTGGCCTTCGGGGTTGGCTGCACCGTGGGTCTTGCCGAAGGTGTGGCCGCCGGCGATCAGGGCGACGGTCTCCTCGTCGTTCATCGCCATTCGCTTGAACGTCTCCCGGATGTCCCGCGCCGACGCCATGGGGTCGGGGTTGCCGTGGGGGCCCTCGGGGTTGACGTAGATCAGACCCATCTGGACCGCCGCGAGCGGGTTGGCCAGTTCGCGGTCGCCGCTGTAGCGCGCGTCCCCGAGCCACTCGGCCTCGTTGCCCCAGTCCACCGACTGCGGCTCGTAGACATCCTCGCGACCGCCGCCGAAGCCGAAGGTCTGGAAACCCATCGACTCCATGGCCACATTGCCGGTCAGGACGAACAGGTCGGCCCAGGAGATCTTCTTGCCGTACTTCTTCTTGATCGGCCACAGCAGGCGGCGGGCCTTGTCGAGGTTGGTGTTGTCGGGCCAGCTGTTCTCAGGAGCGAAGCGCTGGGTGCCCTTGCCCGCACCACCACGACCATCGCTGACGCGGTAGGTGCCCGCGGCGTGCCACGTCATGCGCACGAAGAACGGCCCGTAGTGGCCGTAGTCGGCGGGCCACCACTCCTGGGAGTCCGTCATCAGCGCGACGAGGTCCGCCTTGAGGGCGGCCAGGTCGAGCGACTCGAATTCCTTGGCGTAGTCGAAGTCCGCGCCCATCGGGTCCGCGGCGGGCGGGTTCTGCTGCAGCAGCCCCAGATCCAGTCGCTCGGGCCACCAGTCGCGCACCGAGGTGCCTCCGCTGTGGTGGATGACGGGGCACTTGCTCTCGTCGGCCATGTTGTCCTCTCCTGTTTTCCTTGTTGGGTGAGCCTGTCAGGTTCGTGGGGATGCCGCACCGGTGGCCGTGGACCGGTCCGCCTCCGCGGCGGCGCGGCACTGCGGGCACAGCCCCCAGTAGACGACCTCGGCCTCGTCGATGGCGTAGCCGTTGTCGTCGGAGGCGGTGAGACAGGGCGCGTAGCCGGCGGCACAGTCGACGTCCACGAGAGCGTGGCACTGTCGGCACACGAGGTGGTGATGGTTGTCCCCGGTGCGGTCCTCGAACCGGGCGGGAGAGCCGGCGGGTTGGATACGCCTCACGAGGTCGGCGGCGACGAGGGTACCCAACGCGTCATACACGGCCTGCCGGGAGATGGCGCCCAAGCCCGCGCGGGCGTGCTCGGCGATCTCGTCGGCGGAGGCGTGCGGATGGTCGGCGACGGCGGACAGCACCGCGATGCGCTGTGCCGTCACCTGGACGCCGCGGCTGCGCAGCAGCCCTATGGCGTCACTCGACATGCCGGGAACCCTAGTCGGCGAATCTGGATCCGGTCAAGGATTGGACAGCGACGTCACCCGGGGCCGGGATGCCCCCGCAACGGGTCGGGTGATGATGCGTCCCGGGCCGGCGAGGCGCCGCTCGCCCCCCAGAGCAGCACTTCACGAGGGATGGACGGCGGAGCCTGCCCAGGTCCGCCTGACATCACAGGACCGGCGGATTCTTTGGCGTATTCCGGCGCGCCGCCGCCCGCGGTGCGCGATGCTCGGCCGGTGGAGGAACGCTCATGAAGGCGACGATCTACGACGGCAAGACGGTACGCACCTACGCCGAGTCGGACGCTTCGGTCCTGGCGCCCGACACGCCCTACGCATGGGTCGACGTCGAGGCGAAGGACCTCGATGACCCACAGGTGCGGTCGCTGCTGACCGATCTCGGTCTCGACAGCCCGGTCCTGGCTTACCTGAAGCAGGAGTCGCTGGCCGGCGTCTTCCGCATCGTCGGCTCCCGCGTGGTGGGCTCCACCTGGGCCGCGCCGGATTCACCCGGAGGCAAACCCGTCTACGTCCACGTCGTCTGGGGGGCCGGGAGCATCGTGACCCTGCGCCACGGGGGAGACAAGGCGATGGCGAAGGTCCTCGACCAGGTGGAAGGCCGTGGCTCTGCGCTGTTCAGCACACCCACCATCGTGCCGGGGGTCCTGATGGACCTGATCCTGTCCAGCGTCGACCGGCGGCTGACCGACATCGGGGACGACATCTACCGCATAGACGAGAAGATCATGGTCAACAGCAAGGGCGACCAGGTCGCCGACCTGCGGGCCCTCCGCGACGAGATCAACCCCTGGACCCGCCGGTTGCCGCCCTACCAGCAGAACCTGAAGGAGGCGCTCGTCGACACCAGCGGGATCCCCGGCATCGACGAGAACGGCGCCCACTACCTGCAGGCCTACGCGTCCCATGTGGGCGGCACGGTCAACACCGTCTCGGATCTGCTCGACAGCCTCCACAGCACCGTGCAGGACTATCAGGCCGAACTGAGCAACCGGCAGGGCAACCGGATCAACCAGCTCACCGTTGTCGCCACGATCTTCCTGCCCATCACGTTCATGACCGGCTACTTCGGCATGAACTTCCAGTGGCTCAGCGATGCCACGATGTCATTCGGGTCGTGGTTCCTGCTCGGGGTGCTGTTGCCCGTCTGCCTGCTGCTGGGGTCGGTCCTGCTGCTGCGTCGGCGTGGGTTCGGTGCCTGGCTGCTGGGCGGTTCCACCAAGGGCAAACGAAAGAGTCCTCGACACTCCGCCTCGGCGGACAAGCCGGTCAGCGCACCCGCTGCGGATCCGCCGGGTCGGTCCACGAGCCCATGATGGCGATCATGCGACGCAGCGCGGCCATCGAACCCTGTAGTGGCGGCCGGTAGTACTGGAAGTTGCCGGGGGGCAAGTCCCCCTCGATCGTGAGGTCGTAGATCCCCAGGTGGGTAGTTGGGAGGGAGCAGGTAGCGGCGGGGGCGCTGTGGTGGTGGTCGAACCCGTGCAGCCGGGAAGCGCCGTCGCCGCCCCTGCTGCCGCGCTGAGGGCGAGGAAACGACGCCGGGAGAAGTGCATTCGCACACAGTAGCGCCGTGAGCACGAGTGGTGAGCGGCGCCCTTACGGACCGAGGGCTCGGTGGCGTGGTGACCGCCACGCGGCGACGATCAGCGGGATCTGGACAGGCAGCCGGGCCCATGCCGCAGCCTTCGCGATCGGGGGCACGTCGGCGGACCGCTGCCATTTCGCCGCCATCGTCCAGTTGCCGGGCCATACGGCGAGCAGCAGTGCCGCGCTCGCCGCCGGGGCCCAGGATCGACGGCTCGCCAGGCCTGCCGCGCAGGCCAGTTCGGCGACACCGCTGCCGTACACCAGCGCACGTGGCGCCGGCAGCGCTTCGGGGATCAGCGGTTCGAAGACCTGGGGTCGGACGAGATGGACGACGCCGCTGGCGGCGAACGCCGCGATGAGCCCCTTGGTGGGCCACGGCAATGGTGTGGCTTCGTCGGTCACCCCGCGAGTGTGGCACCGGGTCCCGCGCCACGCACTAGCCTGGGCGGCGTCGCGGTCGGAGCGGCGGAGTGGAGGCACGGTGTCGCGGCGCGGCTGGGTGCTCTTCCTCGCCCTGTCGGTCATCTGGGGGCTGCCGTACCTGTTCATCAAGATCGCGGTCGTTGACCTCAGCCCCAGCGTCGTGGTGTGGGGACGCGTCGCCCTGGCGGCGCTGCTGCTGCTTCCGGTCGCCGCCTACCGCGGCATGCTCCCGGCGCTGCGACCGTACGTGGGGTGGATCGTGGTCTTCGCCGCGGTCGAGATAGCCGTGCCCTTCTGGATGCTGGGGTGGGCGGAGACCCGCATCTCGTCGTCCCTGGCGGCGCTGCTGGTCGCGGGAGTCCCGATCGTGGCTGCGGTGATGGCCACGTTGCTCGGGTTGGACGACCGCCTGACCGGAATGCGCGTCGTCGGACTGCTCATCGGCGTCGCGGGGGTGGGATTCCTGGTCGGTCTGGACGTGCGGGGAGCGCAGTGGCTGGCCGTCGCAGCTGTCGGGCTGACCGTGCTGGGGTACGCGCTGGGACCCATCATCGTGTCCACGCGCCTGGTCGGGGCGCCGAGTCTGGCCGTCATCGCGACCGCTCTGCTGCTCAACGCCGCCTGGTACACACCGGTCGCGTGGGTGCAGCGCCCCACCGGTCCGGTCCCCGCGATCGCGTGGTGGGCGGTGGTCGTGCTGGGTGTCGTCTGCACGGCGCTCGCGTTCCTGGTGTTCTTCGCCCTGGTCGACGAGGTCGGGCCGACCCGCATGACCGTCATCACGTACCTGAATCCCGCCGTCGCGGTGCTCCTCGGCGTTGTCGTCCTCGGCGAACCGCTCACCCTGGGGATCCTGATCGGCTTCCCACTCGTCCTTCTCGGATCATGGCTGGCCACCCGCCGACCCCCCACCTGACCCGACCGCAGGTCTGCCCCGTACGGGGCAGACCGGGGCGTCGGCGGGTCTGATCTGCAGCCCCGGGGCAGATCTGCAGTCGGAACAGAGTGACCCCCCCGGCAACAGATGCCGAGGGGGTCGCTCCGGATCAGGAAGTCCGATCAGGACAGATCGTCGGCGGCCTTGTCGACCGCCTTGTCCGCGCCCTTCTCGATCTCGGCGATGGCAGCATCCACGTCGCCGTCGTCTAGCTTGGCCTGGGCCTTCTTGGTGGCACGCCCGAGGGCCTTGTCCACATCGGTGGCCACGGCATCCTCGGCCACCGCGATGACGGCCGCCTGACCGTCCTCCAGCAGAGCCCCCAGGTCCTTGAGGTCATGGCGCGACAGACCGCCCGCGAAGTGACCGATCGTCCCGAGTACGGCGCCGCCCACGACGGCATCACCGATGATGGCAGCACCGGCCGGCGGGAAGATCACGCCGATGACCGCGCCCCCGATGACACCGACAGTGCCGGCGACCTTTCCGGCGTGGGTCTTCTCGTGGACGTGGATCCGGCCCTTGTCGTCCTTGGCGACGACCGCGGCGGTGATGTGGCGCAGGCCCGCCTCCTTGAGTGTGGCGAAGTCGGCGACGGCATCGTCGACGTTGTCGTAGGCGGCCGCGTAGACGACGTAGGTGGCATCAGCCATGTCAGGTTCCTCCAGTTGATGTGCGGAGCCAGATGGCTCCGCACGCCACGCTAGGCCACCTGATCGGCGGAGGCACGACCAGGCGGTGGTTGACCTCCACGGGGCCCCGTCGGCGGTGGCCCGGGGGGGAATAGACGGGGTCGGGGAGGGGGATGCGTGGGGGCAGTAACCTGCGGGTCGTGACGACAGCCCAGACAGTCTCCGGCAGGATGCCGGCCGACCAGCGCAGGCTCGTCTTCGCGGTCGCCGCGTCGGCCGTGCTGGTGTTCACGGTCTCCGCGAGTTTCAACTACATCCTGACTTCGATCCTGGACGACTTCCAGCCCGGCCAGACCCAGTCGGACATGCTGCGTCAGATCCCCTCCATCGGAGCACTCCTGGTGATCTTCGCGGCAGGCATCCTCGGCCAGCGGCTGGGGGCCCGGCGCATCATGCTGTGGTGCACGCTGCTGTACGCCATCGGCTCCCTCCTCGCCGCGGTGGCGCCCGTGATCGAGATCGTGACCCTGGGACTGCTGCTGGACTACGTGGGCAAGTCCGCGCTCGTCGTCGTCTCCCTGGCGTACATGAGCGCGTCCATCAGCGACCCGGATCACCGCGCGTCGGCCTTCTCGACCTACACCGCCGCATCCCCCGTGGCGTACCTGGTCATGCCGGTCCTGACCGGACTGCTCGTCACCACCACGACCTGGCGCTGGGTCTCTGTCGTATGGGCGGTGTGCGGACTGGTCGCCTTCTTCGTGGTGTGGCGCATGATCCCCCGCCAGGTGGAGGCGTCGGATCAGACCGGTGAGATGGTGACGCCGCTGCTTGCGGGCGCGGTCCTAGCCATCGGGGTCCAGATCCTCACCGAGGTCTCCTCCCCGGACGGGACCTCGGTGCGGGTCTGGTGGAGTCTCCTGCTGTTCGGGATAGCCCTGGGGGCGCTCGTCGTGGCGATGCGCCGCATCGCCAGGCCCTCGCTGTCCCTGGCGCCACTGCGCAACCGCCAGTTGGTGCTCCTCCTCGTGGTGCTCATGATCACCGTGTTCACGAACCTCTGGTTCTACACGACCATGGCCCTGCAGTACATCTACGGATTGGACGAGGTGAGTGTGGCGGTGGCGATGCTGGTACCGCAGTTCGTCGCCATCCTGGGTGCCGGTGTCGCCAGCACCACGGTCAAGCGGCTCGGAATCACGCGCACCGGGACCGTCATGCTGCTCGTGGTGGCCGCCTGCCTGTTCGGCAGTGCGCAGGTCCAACTCGACACGCCGCTGTGGGTCGTCATCGGCCTGGTGTCGGTCTACTCCGGCGCCGCGCTCGGGGTCAGCGTGTCCATGACCAACGCGATCATGGACACCGCCGACAAGGGCAGCCAGGGCATCACGTCTGCCTACCGCGGGGCGTCGTCCAATCTCGGCGGCGCGATCGGTACGGCCGTCATGACCGCCGCGATCTTCACCGCCGTCTCGGTCTCGCTGCAGGACCAGTCCGCCGCCGATGGAACGCCGGTGGCGACCGCCGATGCCGCGGCCAACTCGGTGAAGAGCGGTGCCACGGTCGGCGACCTCTCCTCCCAGTACGCCGTGCCGATCTCCGAGGCGGATCAACTCGATGACGAGACCCGCCAGGCATTCCTCATCGGCTACGAGACCCACGGTTGGATCGGAACGGTCGTCATCCTGGCTGGGGCTGCGCTGTTCTACCGGGTGCGTCGACGCATGGACAAGCAGAGGGAAGGCTCGACACCGGCTGAGGCGTGAGGCGCCGTTAGTCGGCGTCGACTCGCCGTCCCTGCCTCACACCAGGACGGTGCCGCTCTGCTCCTGCGGACTGCGGCCCGCGGCGCGCAGTTCCGCTCCGAGCAGTGTGCTGTCTCGGATCTCGGCGAGGTAAGCCCCGTGCCCCCCTCGGACCCCGAACAGACGGCCCTTCCAGATGAGGTACACCACGATGGCCACATTGACGGCGAACAGAGTGATCTTGAACGGTGTGGGACGGTTCAGGATCTCGTAGATCTCCAGGGGGATGAACACACTCGTCGCGACGACCGCCAGGTACTCCGCCCACCGCCAGCCACCCCACAGCCCGAAGGCCTCGACCAACTGCAGGATCGCGTAGCCGACGAAGGCGGCGCCGAGGAGGGTGAAGAAGACCGGGTTTTCCCCGAGCAGTTCCTGCACCGTGGCGATCAGGTGCGAGTTCCGGATGTCCCAACCCACCTGTTCGGCCAACGGGTACGCCGACGTGATGATGGCGTTCACCTTCGCCACCACGCTGTCGCGGTTCGCGCCCAGCGCGAAGATTCCCCCTGCGGCGACGAGCAGCATCAACGCCCGGATGACGCGCTCCACGGCGACGACGCGCAGCAGCGCGAGTTTGCGCCCGTGGCTGCCCCGCACCGCGAGCGGGACCTCCCCCAGCGGAACGGGGGCCTGCTGGGTCCCCCGCACCCCGGCTGTTGCGGGGTCGTCCGTCTCCACGAAGGTGCCGCACCGCAGGCACCGCAACAACACCGGGTTCTCGGCCGTGCGTTGCAGGTCGGCGGCGAGGGGGTCCGCGAGCCACACGAGTTGGTGCCCACGCCGCCCGCACCGGCGCAACACCCACAGGGCATCGCGACGGGACAGCGGCGGCGGGGAGTCCATCCCCCCACCGTGCCACTCCCAGGTCGCGTCGCGCGGGAGCGGCGCGAATGTCAGGGCCACATCAGGGTTGGCGCACCCGTCCCCGGGACGGGCGTGCGGCCCGGCGCAGCGGGCAGCATCATGTGATTCACGGACGGGCTGAGGAGAAGATGATGAACCGCTTGAAGACCGCTGCGGCCGCACTCGGGATCGGTGCCGTCATCGTCGCCGGTGCGTCCGCGTGCAGTTCCAACACGATGGAGGCTCAGCCCTCGACTGCCGCGACTGTGGTCGGCTCGGCGACCGACATCGCGTTCGCCCAGGCGATGATCCCCCACCACCAGCAGGCCGTGGAGATGGCGGACATGGCCCTGGACCCGAAGGCCGACGCCTCCCCGGCGGTCAAGCGGTACGCCGAGGAGATCAAGCAGGCGCAGGGCCCCGAGATCGACCAGATGACCACTTGGCTGCAGTCGTGGGGTGCGCCGACGGCGATGCCCGGTGCTTCGGGCGACATGCACGGCATGGACCACAGCGGCCACGACATGGGCGGCATGACGATGTCAGGGATGATGACGCCGGAGGACATGCAGACACTCAGCACCCTGTCGGGGCAGCCGTTCGACACGATGTGGCTCGAGATGATGATCGCCCACCACGAAGGGGCCATCCAGATGGCCGAGCAGGTGAAGTCGGAGACGAGTGACCCAGAGGTGGAGCAGCTGGCCAACGACATCATCACCGCCCAGGAGGCCGAGATCGAGCAGATGCGCAAGACGCTCGACGCCTGATCCGGTCCTTCCGGTGACGCGCGACCGTTGCGACGGCACTCTGGTCCGGTGACCCGGATCAGTGTCTACATCGCCACCAGCATCGACGGATACATCGCCACCGAGGACGAAAGCCTTGCGTGGCTGGAGGCCGCCGGGTCCCCCGATGAGGATTACGGCTTCCAAGGATTCCTGGACTCCGTCGACGCGCTGGCCATGGGACGCGGGACCTATGACCACATCCAGCACCTCGACCCATTGCCCTTCGGAGAGAGGGACGTGTTCGTCTTCACGTCCCGGTCGTCGGTGCCACGACATGGCGTGACGTTCTGGAGCACGGACCCGAGACAGGCCCTCGACGAGTGGCGCCGGCGCGGACTGAAACGCGTCTATGTCGACGGGGGCGTGTTGATCAGCGCCTTCCTGGCCGAAGGGCTCGTGGACGACATGCTCCTGACCACAGTTCCCATCCTTCTCGGTCGTGGCCGCCCCCTGTTCCACCCCGTATCGCGGGTTCAGCCCATGAGGCTGACCGGGGTGCAGGAGTTCCCGAGTGGCATGGTGAACCGCTCCTACCAGCGATCGGGGTGAGCCCCCGAGTGGGTGGCGAAACCGCCGGGTGAAGCGTCAGTCTGGTTCAGGGTTCCCGTTTCAGTCCGCGATGGGGCGGGCCAGGTGGACCGACAGGAGGGACGGCCATGGCAGGGACACCGACCGGTCCGGGCACGGCCACGCCCTACATCTGCCCGATGCATCCGGAGGTCACCGACGGGGAGGCGTCCGACTGCCCGAAATGCGGGATGCGCCTGGTCCCCGCCGGTGAACCCGGAGAGCACGGGGCCCATGCCCATCCACACGCCCAGGCCGACGACGACACGGTTGCCGGGTCGGTGACACCGTCCACCGACCCCACGTCCTACGGCTTCGCGCCGGGCGCCACGCTCTACACGTGCCCGATGCACCCGGAGATCGTCACCGATACACCGGGTCGCTGCCCGATCTGCGGTATGCACCTGGAGGCGATGGTCCCCGGCGCCGACGACGACTCCGACCGGCTCGCCTACCAGGACATGCGCCGACGCTTCTGGGTCTCCGTCCCGTTGTCGCTCGCCGTCCTCTCACTGGCGATGTTCCACTTCCCGCCGCTGCCGGCGGGTTGGGGCCCGTGGGTCGAGTTCGCGCTCGCCACCCCGGTCGTCCTGTGGTGCGCCGGACCCTTCTTCCTGTGGGCGTGGCAGTCCGTCCGCCATCGCAGCCCGAACATGTGGACCCTCATCGGGCTGGGTGTCAGCGCTGCCTACCTCTATTCCGTCGTCGCGACGGTCGCGCCCGGTCTTTTCCCCGACTCGTTGAGGATGGATGGGGAGATCCCCGTCTACTTCGAGGCCGCCGCGATCATCTGCACACTGACGCTTCTCGGTCAGGTCCTCGAGCTCCGCGCTCGGGCGACCACCGGGGACGCCATCAAGGGCCTGCTGGAACTGGCTCCGGCGACCGCGCTGCGGATCGGCGAGGATGGTTCGGAGACTGAGGTCGACCTCGCCGAGATCGTGGTCGGAGACCGCGTCCGCGTGCGTCCGGGGGAGAAGGTGCCGGTCGACGGCGTCGTCGAGTCCGGCACCTCGTCGGTCGACGAGTCGATGCTGACCGGTGAGCCCGTTCCTGTGGACAAGGCCGCGGGGGATCGGGTCATCGGCGGAACCGTCAACTCCACCGGGGCTCTCGTGGTGGTTGCCGACCAGGTCGGGTCGGACACCGTGCTGTCCCGCGTCGTGGAGATGGTGGCCAACGCACAGAGATCCAAGGCCCCCATGCAGCGGCTCGCGGACAGGGTCGCAGGGGTCTTCGTGATGGCCGTGATCGTCGTGGCGGTCCTCGCGTTCGTCATCTGGGGCCTGGTGGGACCCGCGCCGAGCTGGGGTTACGCCCTCGTGGTCGGTGTCTCGGTGTTGATCATCGCCTGCCCGTGCGCGCTCGGTCTCGCCACACCCATGTCGGTCATGGTGGGCAGTGGTCTGGGCGCCACGCACGGCGTGCTGTTCAAGGACGCGGCCGCGATGGAGAAGATGCGTGAGGTCGACACCCTCGTGGTGGACAAGACCGGCACACTCACCGTCGGACGGCCCACCGTCAGTACCGTCCTCGCGGTACCCGGCGATGACGATGATGACGTGCTGGTGGCGGCCGCGTCCGCCAACCGGGCCAGCGAGCATCCGTTGGCCCGCGCGATCGCCGAGGCGGCGAACGAGCGGGACCTGACCCTGGTCGAGCCCACGGACTTCGAGGCCATCCCCGGTTACGGTGTCGCGGCCACTCTGGACGGTCGGCGGGTGGTCGTCGGGAATTCCGAACTCATGCAGAAGCAGGGCGTGGCCATGCCCCCCGAGGTCCTCTCCGCCGCTCCGGCGGGCCACACGGTCATCCAGGTCGGTGTGGACGGGCGGCCAGTGGGTGTCATCGCGCTCGCCGACGCCGTCAAGGACACCACCGCTCACGCCGTCGGGGAGCTGCACCGCGACGGGGTCACCATCGTCATGGCGACCGGGGACGCGCAGGGACCGGCCGAAGCCGTGGCGCGCGAGTTGGGGATCGACGTCGTGCATGCGGGAGTGAAGCCGGACGACAAGCTGCGCATCGTCGAGGAACTGCAGCGACAGGGACACCTGGTGGCGATGGCCGGTGACGGGATCAACGATGCCCCCGCACTGGCGCAGGCCGACATCGGCATCGCCATGGGGACCGGCAGCGACATCGCCATCGACGCGGCGGAGATCACGCTCGTCAAGGGCGACCTCCGGGGGATCACTCACCGCCGCGCGCGCGCCGCCGTACCGCTCGCCGAGCGACGCGAGCGTGGCGTCGCCGCTCGCCCGCAGGAGCGCGAGGATGGCGGCAGCTTGCCCGCGCAGCGTGCCCGGCTCGTCGCGCCGTTCGGTGGCGCGCGCCACTTGCACCACCCGGCCCACGCGCTTGGCCTCGACGCGTCTGGTGCCTGCCGGCGGCGCCTCTGGCTGGGCCTCCGGGCGCGGAGACTCCGCGCGCAACTCGCCCGCGGAGTCGCCGGCGGCGAGCTCGCCCCGCAGCACCGCCGGCAGCGCGAGCCGCAGCACCTCGCCGATGGGCGCCAGATAGTAGCCCGACAGCTCACGCAAGAACGCGAGCAGCTCGGGCGGCAGCACGGGCTCGCGCTCCACGAGCCTCACCACGGGCTTCAGGCGTCGCGCGTCGTCGGCCACCTCGCGCGGCCGCACCGCGAGCGCGTCGCCGAACCGGGCCCGAAAGCGCGCCACGAGCTGCGGGGTGAGGGCGATCTCGGGTACGAGCACGAGCGCACCCCCCCCTTTGGAGAGGGTGTCGGCGATGGCCCGGAGGTACACCTCCGTCTTGCCCGAGCCCGTCACGCCTTCAAGCAGCGTGCAGGAGAAGGCGCGCGCGGCGACGCGGGCGGCGAGCGCGTCCGCCGCCGCC
>CAIWTL010000405.1 GCA_903915555.1 uncultured Micrococcales bacterium
CCGACCGGGACCTTCGCGATCACGAAGCCGTCCTCGTTGCTGCGGGCGTCGACGGTGTTGCCGTTCACCGTCACCGCGACCTCGACCCCCGCCATGTCGAGCACGACCCAGCGCAGCAGGTTCGCCGCGAGTGTCGCGTCGATGCGCAGACCACCGGGCTGGTAGTCGAAGACGGGTTGCTCCATGACCCTCGCCCGTACATGGGCGATGCCGTCCGCCACGAACCCCCGGTACGGCTGGATGACGGTCGGGCCCAGCAGGCCGGTCACCCGCTTCCCCGTACGCAACGACTGGGTCGCCAGGTCCTCCATGTCGGCGCCGAAGCGCAGCCAATCCACCATGGGTGCAGCCTGCCAGCCGGGACGCTCGGTTGCGCGCGCGGTGGAACGGGCCGCGGTCGGGTACGCGACGTCAAGGCACCGCGCGTCATCCGCCACAATGGCAGTCACAGAAACTCCGAGGAGACCCCGGATGACGAGCGACACCCTGCATTTCCCGCTGCGCGCGAACCCCAGCCCGTTGCCCGCCAACGAGCGCGAGATGATCCTGCAGGATCCCGGCTTCGGGGGAGTGTTCACCGACCACATGGTGGAACTGCGCTGGCTGGAGGGCCGGGGCTGGCACGACGGGGCCACCGTGCCCTACGGACCGCTGACCCTCGACCCCGCCACCTCCGCGCTGCACTACGGGCAGAGCGTGTTCGAGGGACTCAAGGCGTACCGGCACGCGGACGGCGGCATCTACACCTTCCGGCCCCTCGCGAACGCGGCCCGATTCCGCCGCTCGGCTGCCCGGCTGGCCATGGCGGAACTTCCGGACGACCTGTTCCTGGGTTCCATCAAGGCGCTCGTTCGCCAGGACATCGACTGGGTCCCGGACGACCCGGAGAAGTCCCTGTACCTGCGGCCCTTCATGTTCGGCACCGAGGTCGCGCTCGGGGTCAAACCGGCCGACGAGTACCTGTACCTGCTCATCGCGTCACCGGCGGGTGCCTACTTCCGGGGCGGTCTGAAGCCGGTGACGGTGTGGCTGTCCCAGGACTATGTCCGAGCCGCGCCGGGAGGAACCGGGGAGGCGAAGTGCGCCGGGAACTACGCGGCATCGCTGCTCGCCCAGGCCGAGGCCATCGAGCACGGGTGCGATCAGGTCGTGTGGCTCGACGCGAACGAGCACCGGTGGATCGAGGAGATGGGGGGAATGAACCTGTACTTCGTGTACGGCAGCGGTGCCGACGCGCGGTTGGTCACCCCCAACCTGACCGGGAGCCTGCTGCCCGGCATCACCCGGGATTCGCTGCTCACCCTGGCCGCTGACCTCGGCTACCAGGTCGAGGAAGGCCGGATCAGTGTCGAGGACTGGCGCAAGGGGTGCGAGTCCGGCGAGATCACCGAGGTGTTCGCGTGCGGGACCGCCGCAGTGATCACCCCCGTCGGACACGTGAAGAGTCGCAACGGTGACTGGACCGTGGCCGACGGCGGATCGGGTCCCATCACGCAGCAGTTGCGTACCGCCCTGTTGGACATCCAGACCGGGCGTGCCCCCGACCCGCATGGATGGATGACGCGCATCGCGTGATCAGTTCCCGTCAGGGTTCGCTGAGCGGGTCCAGCGTCAGTTCGAAACGCGAGGCAGCCAGGTTCAGTCCGTAGCTGGTCGCGAACAGGCCGATGCCGCTGACGATGGCCGTCAGACCCGTGAGCATCAGGACCTCGAGCGCGTCATCTGTCTGATCTTCGCGAGTCAGCAGGACGTAGGCCGCCCAGATGCTGACGACGATCCCGAAGGCGATCACTCCACGCCCGCACCACCGAAGGCGGTCGGCGATCACGCGAGCTCTGGCGATGTCATGGCGGTACGCCGACTCCCGCGGGACCTCGGCTGATGGAGAGGAACTCATGGAGGTCACGCTATGCATCCAGCCCTGCTTGCGCCGGATGGCGCGCCGGTGCCACCATGGACGGGTGACTTCCGCAGTCATCATCATCGGATAGCGCGTCAGCCCCGCTGACGCGCGAACCCCCTACGCCGGTCGGCGAGGGGGTTTTTCGTTGGAGGGGCGGCGGTCCACGGACGGAAGGCGACGATCCATGAGCCAGACGGATCAGAACGAGACGGTTCCCAACGACTCGTTCCACGTGTTCGACACCACGCTGCGGGACGGCGCCCAGCGCGAGGGCATCTCGTACTCCGTGGCGGACAAGCTGGCGGTCGCGCGCCTGCTGGACGATTACGGGGTCGGATTCATCGAAGGCGGCTGGCCGGGGGCCATGCCCAAGGACACCGAGTTCTTCGCCCAGGCCCAGTCGGAACTCAAGTTGCGCAACGCGCAGTTGGTCGCGTTCGGCTCGACCCGTCACGCCGGCGTCACGGTGCATGAGGACCAGCAGGTCCGGGCCCTGCTGGAGTCCGGCGCTCCGGTGGTGACCCTCGTGGCGAAGTCGGACGTCCGCCACGTCGACAAGGCCCTGCGGACCAGCCTCGACGAGAACGTGGCCATGGTGAGCGACACCGTCGCCTTCCTGGTGGGGGAGGGTCGGCGGGTCTTCGTCGACATGGAGCATTTCTTCGACGGCTACGCCCACGACCCCGACTACGGGGTCCGCCTGCTGGTGGCGGCAGCAGAGGCGGGGGCCAGTGTGGGTGTGCTGTGTGACACCAACGGAGGCATGCTGCCCAGCGGGATCATGCGGGTGGTCTCCGACGTCGGGGCGCGCAGCGGCGTACGGCTCGGCATCCACTGCCAGGACGACACCGGGTGCGCGGTGGCCAATACGATCGCGGCCGTCGAAGCCGGCGTCACCCACGTCCAGGGCACCGCCAACGGTTACGGCGAGCGCACCGGCAATGCGGACATCTTCTCGGTGGTGGCGAACCTCGAACTGAAGCTCGGTCTGCAGGTGATCCCGCCCGGCAACCTGGCCGAGACCGTCCGGGTGAGCCATGCGATCGCCGAGATCGCCAACCTCCCACCGGACACCCACCAGCCCTACGCGGGCACGTCCTCCTTCGCTCACAAGGCCGGCCTGCACGCCAGCGCGCTGAAGGTGTCCTCGGACCTCTACAACCACATCGACCCGTCGGTCGTCGGCAACGACATGAGGATCCTCGTCACCGAGATGGCGGGACGGGCCTCCGTGGAGCTGAAGAGCAAGGAACTGGGCCTCGACCTGTCTGACGACAAAGCGGCCGTGAACCGGGTCGTCGACCGCGTCAAGGATCTCGAAGCCCAGGGGTGGTCCTTCGAAGCCGCCGACGCATCCTTCGAACTGATGGTGCGGTCCGAGACCGACGACCTGCCCGAATCCGTGTACGAACTGGAGTCGTGGCGCACGCTGGTCGAGCGACAGGCTGACGGGACCGTGATCAGCGAGGCCACGGTGAAGATCCTCGTCGACGGTGAACGGGTCATCTCGACAGCAGAGGGCAACGGCCCCGTCAACGCCCTGGACAACGCCCTGCGCAAGGCGCTGGTCGCCGCTCATCCGGAGATCCAGGACCTCGAACTGGTCGACTACAAGGTGCGGATCCTCGAAGGGGTCAAGGGCACCCAGGCCGTCACCCGGGTCCTGGTCACCACCACCGACGGGGTTCGGGACTGGCAGACCGTGGGTGTCCACGAGAACGTCATCGAGGCGTCGTGGCTGGCCCTCGACGACGCGGTGCGCTACTCGTTCCTCCGGGACACACTGCCCGGGACCGACTGAGTGGGCGGCCGCTCCTGGCTGGCGACCTACCTGGGGCTGGCCGTCATCTGGGGACTCAGCTTCGCCCTCATCAAGCAGGGGCTGACCGCTCTCACCCCGATCCAGGTGACGGCGTGCCGGATGGGATTCGGCGCTCTCGCTGTCGTGGTCGTGCTGGCCGTCACCGGTGGCCTGCCGCGGCCCACCTTCTCGGAATGGCGCACGCTCGCCGTGCTGGGGATCGTGGGATTGGCCGTCCCCTTCGCGCTCATCGCTTTCGCCGAGACCCGTGTGACGTCGATCCTCGCGGGACTCCTGAATGCGGCGACCCCCTTGTTCACGGCGATCTTCGTGAGTCTCATGATTCCGACGGAGCGGCCGAGGCGGATCCAGGTCGTCGGACTGGTGCTCGGATTCATCGGCATCGGTGTCCTCATCGGGGCCTGGGATCTGTCAGGCACCGGCGTGGACCCGGTCGGTGTGCTGGCCATGCTGGCCGCGACTGTCTGCTACGGCTTCGGGGTTACCTACGGGCGCATCGCGCTCAGTGACACCCGGCTGGCCGGAGTGCAGTTGACCGC
>CAIWTL010000406.1 GCA_903915555.1 uncultured Micrococcales bacterium
AGCCCGGGTCAACTACGCCGAGAACCTCCTGGCGGGCGGCGAACGGGCAGGCGCGTCCTCGACGGCGGTGGTCGCCGTCCGTGAGGACGGTCGCCGGGAGGAGATGTCGTGGGTCGAATTGGGCGACAGTGTGCAGCGCTGCGCGCAGTGGCTGCGCTCGCTGGGAGTGGGCCCCGGGGAACATGTCGCGGCATGGCTGCCGAACACGATTCCCGCCCTGGTCGCGATGCTGGCGACCAACAGCATCGGGGCGGTCTTCACCAGCACGAGTCCCGACTTCGGGGTGGCCGGTGTCGTGGATCGCTTCAGTCAGGTGGACCCCGTCGTCCTGATCGCGGCCGACGGCTACCACTACGGCGGGCGCGTGCACGAGCGCGCCTCCCTGCTTCCCCAGGTCGTCGCCCAACTGCCGACCCTGCGTCGGGTTGCCGTGGTCTCCGAGGTCGGTGTCCCCGTCCCCGAACTCCCGATCCCCGCCGAGAGATGGGAGGACGGCCCTGCCGCCGCGGTCTCCACCGATGTCGTTCCGCCTGTCCGCCTGCCGTTCACGGCGCCCGGCTTCGTGCTCTACTCCAGCGGCACGACCGGCCGGCCGAAGTGCATCGTCCACTCCGGTGCCGGGATCCTCGTCAAGCAGCTGAGCGAGCATCAACTCCACTGCGACATCCGGGCCGGTGACGTCGTCTTCTACTACACGACCCTCGGGTGGATGATGTGGAACTGGCTGGTGACCGCTCTGGCGTCCGGAGCGACTGTCGTTCTGTTCGACGGCTCGCCCTTCCACCCCGGCGCGGCGGCGATGTGGGACCTCGCGGAACGCGAAGGTGTCACGTTGTTCGGCACGAGCGCCAAGTTCCTCGATGCGTCGCTCAAGGCCGGGGAGGTGCCGTCGCGCGGGCGCGACCTGAGTCGGCTGCGCACCGTCACGTCCACCGGCTCCCCCCTCTCCCCGGAAGGGTTCGACTACGTCTACCGAGACGTCGGTGACGTCCACCTCGCCTCCATCAGCGGCGGAACCGACCTCTGCGGGTGCTTCGTGATCGGGGACCCGACCCGGCCCGTCTACGCCGGTGAGATCCAGGGCCCGGCGTTGGGTGTCGGGGTCGATGTCTGGGACGACGCCGGTCACTCACTGCGGGATCGGCCCGGCGTCCGGGGCGAACTGGTGTGCACGACGTCGTTCCCCTCGATGCCGGTCCGCTTCGCGCAGGACGCCGACGGATCCCGCTACACCTCCGCGTACTTCGCACGGTTCCCCGGCGTCTGGGCACACGGCGACTTCGCCTCGTGGACCGAGCACGGGGGAGTCGTCATCCACGGCCGCTCCGACGCGACTCTCAACGCCGGCGGGGTCCGCATCGGCACAGCCGAGATCTACCGCCAGGTGGAACAACTCCCCGACATCGCCGAGGCCCTCGCGGTAGGCCAGGAGTGGGACGGTGACACCCGTATCGTGCTGTTCGTCCGACCTGCTGATGCCGCGGATGCAGGGACGACTGCTTCCGCCGCGCCCGAAGAGATGGCGACCCGGATCCGGTCACGGTTGCGCTCGGAGTGCTCGCCCCGGCACGTCCCGGCCCGCATCGTCGTGGTGCCGGACCTGCCGCGCACCCGGTCGGGCAAACTGGCCGAACTGGCCGTC
The DNA here is from genome assembly GCA_903915555.1 of uncultured Micrococcales bacterium. Lineage (GTDB taxonomy): Bacteria > Actinomycetota > Actinomycetes > S36-B12 > CAIWTL01. Next base: position 1,643 of record CAIWTL010000406.1, read on the forward strand.
GCCGACGTCATCCACGGTCGGCCGGTCAGGAACACCGAGGGGCTGGCGAACCCCGAGACGCTCGCGCTCTTCGAGGGCATCGACTGTCTGCAGGAGTAGGGGGTTCGCGCCGTTGACCCCAGATGAAGCGAAATCCCTCCCGGTTGTCGTGGACAACCGGGAGGGAGTGGTAGGCCGCCG
>CAIWTL010000407.1 GCA_903915555.1 uncultured Micrococcales bacterium
CACTCCACCGGACAGGCCGCAGATCGCCCGGCCGTTCCCGATCTGCCGCCGGATCGCCTCGACCTGGTCGTCGATGATGCCTTCGGTGGACCAGTTCGGTGGCAGTCCGGCGATGTCGGTGAGGAACCGCTCGAGCATGGCCTGCCCGTGCGCAGTGTGACCGACCTCGGGGTGGAACTGGACACCCGCGAGGCACCGTTCGGTCGACTCGAAGGCGGCGACCGGGGCGCCGGGGGTGCGGCCCGTGACGGTCATGCCCGCAGGAGCCCGGGTCACCGCGTCTCCATGGGACATCCAGACACGCTGGCTGTCCGGGAGCCCGGTCATGAGGACAGAGGTGGCGTCGACCACGTCGAACCCGGTGGCGCCGTACTCCCTGGCGCCCGTCTGCGCGACCACACCGCCGAGGGCCTGCGCCATGGCCTGGAACCCGTAGCAGATACCGAAGACCGGAACGCCGAGGTCGAGCACGGCGGGATCGAGTTGGGGCGCCCCCGGCTCGTAGACACTGGCCGGACCGCCGGACAGCACCAGCGCGGCGGGGTTGCGGGCGGCGATCTCAGTCGCCGGTGTCGTGCCCGGGACGATCTCGGAGTAACGTCCCGCCTCTCGGACGCGCCGGGCGATCAGCTGCGCGTACTGGGCCCCGAAGTCGAGTACGAGGACGGGTCGGTCGTCGTCGGTCACCGATCTCCTCCGATCAGGTCGGACCCTGGCCCGCTCAGACTACCGCCGGGCGCATCGGTCTCCGCGGCGCGTCGGCCCCTGTGCGTTGCCGGCATCTCAGATGTGTCAGAGTGCGGCTCATGGTCCCCGCCGGCTACAGCGCCTACTTCGCCGCCTGCGCCGGTGTCGCGGGGGCGTTGATCGGACTGCTGTTCGTGGCCGTGACCCTGGCTCCGGACCGCACCATCACCCAGCGCGCCCCGGCCCAGAGCAGGGAGGCGGCCGCCGGAGCCTTCCTGGTCCTGTCCGATGCCCTGTTCATCTCGCTGGTGGGGCTGATCCCCGGCGCGGGACTCGGTGCGGTCACAGTGGTCATGGCCGTGTCGTGCATCACCGGCACCACGCTGTTCGCCGTCAACAGTTTCCGGCGACGGCACAGCGAACCCGTCTCGGCCCGGTGGTTCATCCGGGCAGCCCTCACCCTGGGCATGTTCCTGCTCCAATCGTGGTTCGGCATCCAGTTGCTCATGCATCCCGAGCGTTCGGATGTCGTGGGCTGGCTCGCGGTCCTGATGCTGGCGTGGTTCGCCACCGGCCTCCTGCGGGCGTGGGAGTTGCTGGGCGGCTCCGGGTTCCGCCTGTCCGATGCGGCCGAACTGTGGCGGGATGTCCCCGATTCCGATGCCGGCACCTGACTCCGGCCCCCGGCCGGTCACCCCAGGAACGACATCCGCACCTGACGCTCGGGATTGTCGCGGTTCGGATCCACGAGGACGATGCTCTGCCAGGTACCCAGGGCCACAGAACCGGCCAGCACCGGAAGCGTCAACGACGGCGCGATGAACGCGGGCAGCACGTGATCACGTCCGTGGCCGCGGCTGCCGTGCCGGTGGACGTAGATGTCCTCCCGGG
>CAIWTL010000408.1 GCA_903915555.1 uncultured Micrococcales bacterium
GGCAGATTTACAGTCTGCTCCCTTTGGCCGCTCGGGCAACCCGCCTTTGGTTGTTGATGGACGACCGCCGATCAGGTTAGCACCCTGGCAGTTGCAACAATGCCGGTAGGCGAGCGACCGGCTCCCGACGACGACCCTACGAGCGCAGAGGTGCAGGCATGGCCGACAGCAGTTTCGACATCGTGTCCAAGGTGGAACGCCAGGAGGTCGACAACGCCCTGAACCAGGCGGAGAAGGAGTTGCGGACCCGCTTCGACTTCAAGAACACCGGGGCCACCATCGAGTGGAAGGGCGAGTTGGCGGTGGAGGTGACCGCGGGGACCGAGGAGCGGGCGCTCGCTGCGATGGAGGTGTTCAAGGACAAGCTCGTGAAGCGCGGGATCAGCCTCAAGGCCCTCGAGACGGACGAGCCACGCCTGTCGGGCAAGGAGTACAAGATCGCAGCGACGCTGCAGTCGGGCCTGACATCCGAGCAGGCCAAGAAGCTCGCCAAGATCATCCGTGATGAGGGCCCCAAGGGGGTCAAGCCTCAGGTGCAGGGCGACGAACTCCGGGTGTCGAGCAAGAAGCGGGACGACCTGCAGGCCGTGATCGCCCTGATCAAGGAACAGGACCTCGACTTCGCCGTGCAGTTCACCAACTACCGCTGACGGCACTGCCGACCGAGTGACCCGCCTGGCGGCGGAGGAGGGAGCAGCGGGACGCCATGGCCGCAGCGACGATCCCCGTCCCCGAGGACGGGGGTGGCCTCGTCGGTTTCGTGTTGCGGACGATAGACGCTCTGGGTGAGGTAGGGGTGGGGATGCTGATCCTGCTCGAGTCCCTTGTTCCCCCCATACCGAGCGAGGTCGTCCTCCCCGCCGCCGGTGCTCTCATCTACTTCGGGGATCTCTCCGGCCCACTCACTGTGCTGTGCGCGACGCTGGGTTCCGTCCTCGGCGCCTGGATCCTGTACGGCGCCGGCCGGGCGTTCGGAGAAGAGCGGACGCGGCGCTTCATGCTCGCTGTCCCCCTGATCGACGAGGACGACGTCGACCGCGCCGACGCGTGGTTCGCGCGCCACGGTGACAAGGCGGTCCTCGTGGGGCGCCTGATCCCGGGCATCCGCAGCCTCGTGTCGCTCCCCGCTGGGTCGGCCGGCATGCCGTTCCTGCGTTTCACGGTGTTGACCCTGATCGGATCCACGGTGTGGAACGTGGCACTCATCGGCGGAGGGTGGCTCCTCGGCACGCAGTACCGGGTGATCGAGGAGCACCTCGATCTGGTGAACAACCTGATCTACGTGCTCATCGGTGCGTCCCTCGCGGTCTTCGTCATGCGACGGTGGAGCCTGCGTCGCCGTGGCAGGCGGTGACCTCGCGCGCCGGTGGCACACCTCACACAACACACCGCGGAGTTGGGGGTATCCCGGTTGTGAGGCACAATTGCACACACCCGCCGAACGACGAACTGCCCCGGGTGCTCCCGGATCGAAGGAAGACCGTGGCCAAGGAACGCACCCTGAGAAGCGACGTCATCATCCGGTTCGCGGGGGACTCCGGGGACGGCATGCAGTTGACCGGCGACCGGTTCACCTCCGCGACGGCGTCCTTCGGCAACGACCTGTCCACGCTGCCCGACTTCCCCGCCGAGATCCGCGCACCAGCCGGCACCCTGCCCGGCGTCTCGGCGTTCCAGATCCACTTCGCCGACCACGACATCATGACCCCCGGCGATGCCCCCGACGTACTGGTCGCGATGAACCCCGCGGCGCTCAAGGCGAATCTGGGGGACCTGTCCCCGGGCGGCACGGTCATCGTCAACACCGACGAGTTCACCAAGCGGTCCCTGCAGAAGGTCGGGTACGGATCGGACCCCCTGTCCGACGGCACCCTCGACTCCTTCTCCGTCCACGCGATCCCGCTGACCTCGCTGACCGTCGGGGCTCTCGAGTCCTTCGACATCAGCAAGAAGGAGGCCGAGCGCGCGAAGAACATGTTCTCCCTCGGGCTGCTGTCGTGGCTCTACAACCGGCCCGTCGACCAGACGAAGGCCTTCCTCACCGAGAAGTTCGGGAAGAAGCCCGAGATCCTCGCCGCCAACCTCGCGGCACTCGAGGCGGGCTGGTCGTTCGGCGAGACAACGGAGGCCTTCGAGGTCCAGTACGAGGTGCGTCCCGCGGCACTCCCCGCCGGTACCTACCGCAACATCACGGGTAATCTCGCGCTCTCATACGGTCTGGTCGCGGCGGCCCAGCGCACCGGCCTCGGCCTCTTCCTCGGCTCGTACCCCATCACGCCGGCTTCCGACATCCTCCACGAACTGAGTCGACACAAGCGCTTCGGAGTGACGACCTTCCAGGCCGAGGACGAGATCGCCGGCATCGGGGCGGCGCTCGGCGCCTCCTACGGGGGTTCCATCGGTGTGACGACGACGTCCGGCCCGGGCCTGGCCCTCAAGTCGGAGACCCTGGGACTCGCCGTCGCCCTGGAACTCCCCCTTGTGGTCATCGACGTCCAGCGCGGTGGCCCGTCGACCGGTCTGCCCACCAAGACAGAGCAGGCTGATCTGCTGCAGGCGATGTTCGGTCGCAACGGGGAGGCCCCGGTGCCCATCGTGGCCCCGCAGTCCCCTGGCGACTGCTTCTTCGCCGCACTCGAGGCGGTGCGCATCGCCACGAAGTACCGGACCCCCGTGCTGTTGCTGTCCGACGGCTATCTCGCCAACGGCGCCGAGCCGTGGCGGATCCCGGACGTCGCGCAACTGCCCGACATGACGGTGTCCTTCGCCTCGGAGCCCAACGACACCGATGCCGCCGGGAACCCTGTGTTCCATCCGTTCCTGCGCGACGACGAGACCCTCGCCCGCCCCTGGGCGATCCCGGGGACCGCGGGTCTGGAACACCGCATCGGCGGCATCGAGAAGGCCGATGTGACCGGCGCCATCTCCTACGACCCCGCCAACCACGACCACATGGTCCGCACGCGCCAAGCGAAGATCGACGGCATCGCCGACGACATCCCGCCCCTCGAGGTGGACGACCCCACGGGCGAGGCCGACGTGCTCGTGCTGGGCTGGGGGTCGACCTACGGACCCATCGCAGCGGCCTGCCGGGCCGTGCGCGAGGCGGGTCACCCGGTGGCGCAGGCGCACCTCCGTCACCTGAACCCCTTCCCCGCGAACACCGCAGAGGTGCTGCGCCGCTACCGCCGAGTCATCATCCCTGAGATGAACCTCGGCCAACTCGCACTGCTGATCCGGGGGAAGTATCTGGTGGACGCGAAGCCGTACAACCAGGTGCGCGGGCTGCCGTTCCGGTCCGAGGAACTGGTCGAGGCGATCATGGCGGAGATCCAGTCCGAGCAACCCGACATGACGAGCCTGGCCGAACGGAGTCTCACATGACCGACCTGCCCTCCCTGGAACTCGTACCGAAGGCCGACGGTCCGCAGTCCGCGAAGGAGTTCAAGAGCGATCAGGAGGTGCGGTGGTGCCCGGGATGCGGGGACTACGCCATCCTCGCCGCGGTCCAGGGCTTCCTCCCCACCCTCGGGCTGCGCCGCGAGAACATCGTGTTCGTCTCGGGTATCGGATGCTCCAGTCGGTTCCCGTACTACCTCGACACCTACGGGCTCCACTCGATCCACGGGCGTGCCCCCGCCATCGCGACCGGCCTCTCGGTCAGCCGACCGGACCTGTCGGTGTGGGTCATCACAGGTGACGGGGACGCCCTGTCCATCGGAGGCAACCACCTGATCCACGCTCTGCGCCGGAACGTGAACCTCAAGATCCTGCTGTTCAACAACCGCATCTACGGCCTGACGA
>CAIWTL010000409.1 GCA_903915555.1 uncultured Micrococcales bacterium
ACGTAACGCAGCTGGGCGACGATCTTGCCGTAGATGTCGCGACCCAGTTCCACGGCGTGGACGAGAGTGGCGAAGTTGTCGTCGGTGAGGACCATCTTCGCCGCCTGCTTGGTCACCTCGCTGCCGCTGCCCATCGCGACACCGATGTCGGCCTTCTTCAGGGCCGCGGCGTCGTTGACCGCATCCCCCGTCATGGCCACCACGTCCCCCCGCTGCTGCATGACGGTGACGAGTCGCAGTTTGTCCTCGGGGGCGACGCGTCCGAAGACGTGTAGTTCGGGAAGCCGCTCGGCCAGTTCGGCGTCGGTGAGCCGCTGGAACTCCGGTCCGGTGATCACGCCCGGACCGAGTCCGAGGTCGTGACCGATGGCGGCAGCGGTGACGGCGTGGTCGCCGGTGATCATGCGCACCTCGATCCCGGCGTGCTGGGCGACGGCGACTGCTTCCTTGGCGGAGGGGCGCAGTGGATCGATGATGCCGACGAGGGCGACGAACGTCAGGTCGGTGACGGCCGCCATCGGATCCGCCGCGACCTCGTCGAGCGCGCTGGGGTCGAAGGTGCGGTAGGCGAACGACATGACCCGGAGCCCGCTGCCGGCCAGTTCATCGTTCGCTGCGGTGAGGCGTTCCCGCGCCTCGTCCATGGGAATCTCGGACTCCCCCCACATCGCGGTGGCGCACCGTTCGATGAGGACGTCGGGGGCACCCTTGACGAGTTCGACGAGTCGGGGCTCGTCGTCGATGGGGGCCTCGTGGAATGTGGCCATGAACTTGTACTCGGAGTCGAAGGGGACGGTGGCGACGCGGGGGTACTCCCCACGTGAGATGGCGGCGTCGACACCCATCTTCGCGGCGAGGACGACGAGGGCGGCCTCCGTCGGATCACCCGTGGCGCCCCCCTCGGCATCCAGAGTGGCGTCCGAACAGAGGGTCAGCCCGTAGGCGAGGGGCGTGAAGTCCGGGAGTTCCTGGCCTGCTGCCCCCAGGATGGCGCCGGAGGTGGAGTAACCCTCCCCCTCGATGTGGAACCACTGACCGGCGTCGAACATCCGGGTCGCGGTCATCTTGTCGAGGGTGAGCGTGCCGGTCTTGTCGCTGTTGATGGCACTCGTGCACCCCAGCGTCTCGACATCGGTGAGGTTGCGCACCACGGCCTTCGCCCGCGCCAACCGCTGTGCGCCGTAGGACAGCATCGTGGTCAGGAAGGTCGGGAGGCCGGCGGGGATGGACGAGATCGCGACGGTGATCGCCAGCAGGATGACCTGGGACGTCGGGAGGCCGCGCACCAGGGCGATGATCACGATCAGCGCGGTGGCGACCAGCGCGAGCGCGGCCAAGCGGATGGTCAGTGACCGCAGCTCGAGTTGGAGCGGCGAGGGTTCCGGTCGGACGTCGCTGAGCATCCCGGCGATCTTGCCCATCTCGGTGCCCATCCCGGTGGCCGTCACCACCACGCGGGCCGTCCCCCGCGTGACTGAGGTGTTCTGGAAGACCATGTCGGTCCGGTCGCCCAAGGGGGTGTCGGCGCTGGGCACGGTCGCTGGGCCCTTGTCCACCGGGGCACTCTCGCCGGTGAGCCCGCTCTCGACGACCTCCAGGGAGGAGGACGTCACGATGCGGCCGTCGGCAGGCACGATGTCGCCCGGTTCCAGCAGGACGATGTCACCGGGCACGAGGTCGGGGGCGGGGACGACGCTGAGTGTGCCGCCGCGGATGACGCGGGCGTCCGGGATCTGCAGCGACTGGAGGGCATCCACCGACGCCTGGGCCTTCACCTCCTGGCTGGTTCCCATGGCCAGGTTGAGGATCACCAGGAAGATCACCAGCAGCCCCGTCTCAGGTTGCCCGAAGACGAACCCGATGACCGCGATCACGGTCAGGAGAAGGTTCATCGGGTCGGACCAGGTGCGCAGGATGATCTGCAGCACGGACGGTTTGGGTTCCACAGGGAGCGCGTTGGGGCCGTGGCGCTCCAATTCGCGGGCCGCCTCGGCTGGACTCAGTCCGCTGTCCGCGTCACTGCCGAGTGCCCGCACGACCTCGTCGGCATCCAGGGTGTACCAGGCGGTGCCCGCTCCTGTCGTGGCGGTCATGGGTCCTCCGAAGTCGTCTGCGGCGGTCAGGGACTTTCTCCTGCGCTCACTATGGCAGCCGAGGCTTTGGCACGTCCGCGCGGTCGGGTGGATCATGCGGTGGGGTGAGTTTCGCCAGGACAGCGGGGTCGATGACGGTGTCGGGATCCCGCGAACGCAGGGCCTCCCGGGAGCCGACCAGTGCCGCGTACAGCGGCGGACACGTGGGACACGTGTCGAGGTGCGCCTCCAGCAGGGCGCGGTCCGGCTGCGGGAGTTCGTCGTCGAGGTACTCGCTGACCTTGCTGCGGGCGTCCCAGCACCTGAGCGGAACGCCGTGCAGGGCTTCCCGGCGTTCCGCTCCGTCGGCGAGGGAACTGACCAGCATCATGCGTCCTCTCCGCAGCCGCTGCTTGGCCGCCGGAAGGCTGACGCCCTGGATCTCGGCGATCTGTTGGTTGGTGAGGCCGTGCGCGTCGTGCAGGACGACGGCGCTGCGTTGGTCGAAGGGCAGGTGGACCAGCGCATCGCGCAGCTCCTCCGCGGTCTCGGCGCGCGCCACGACCGTGGCGGCATCGACGGTGTAGGAATCATCGCGCCACCGAGCCTCGACCTGCGCACCGATGTCGTCTGTCGCGAACTCCCGCTGTCGACGGAAACGATCGACGGCGATGTTGTGCAGGATTCGGTGCAGCCAGGTGGCCAAGGACGAGTCGCCGCGGTAGCTCCCGGACTTCTCCAGGGCTCGGACGAGGGTGTCCGAGACGAGGTCCTCGGCTGCCGCCGGATCG
>CAIWTL010000410.1 GCA_903915555.1 uncultured Micrococcales bacterium
ACATAGATGTCCTCCCGGGGGAGCAGCCGGTCGACGGTCGCAGCGAGGTCCTCCTCACTGCCCGCCCGCAGCTCGAAAACGGCGATGCCCGCTGTCGCGTGGGGGACGAAGACGTTGACGAGACCGTCCCCACGGCCCTTCACGAAGGAACCGACATCGCGAGTGAGATCGGAGTAGAGCCGGTCCCCGGTGTGGACGGTCAGGACCTGACTGTCCATCGTCAGTCGTCGGCTCCATGGGTCACGCGGACGATCGGCAGCCGCAGCGCACCCGGCGCTTCGTCGGGAACCATGGGCGCCTTCGGGGCCACCGGGGTGACGGACCGGTAGGGCTCACCCATCGCGGGTCGCGGGTCGAGTTCACCCTTGTTGGGCCACATCGCGAGCGCCCGTTCCGCCTGCGCGGTGATCGTCAGCGAGGGATTCACCCCGAGGTTCGCCGTGACCGCTGTTCCGTCGGTGATGTGCAGGCCGTCGTACCCCCACACGCGGTGGTAGGGGTCGATGACTCCGGTCTCGGGCGAGTCGGAGATCGGGGCGCCCCCGACGAAGTGGGCGGTCATGGGGGCGGAGATGACGTCGCCGAGATTACCGCCGGCGATTCCGTCGATCTTGGTGGCGACCCGGCGCGTGACCTCGTTCCCCGCCGGGATCCACGTCGGATTGGGGTCGCCCTCCCCCTGCTTCGACGTGAGCTTGCGTCGGCCGAACAGGCCCTTCTTGGTGAAGAGGGTCAGCGAGTTGTCCACCGGCTGCATCACCAGGGAGATGACACTGCGTTCCGACCATCCGCGCAGATGGGTGAAGATCTTCGCCAGGTCGCCCGGCTTGCTCGCGGCCGTTCGCACCCAGGTCTTCCACCGCGGGACCCCGGGCTCCTCGTCGGTCATGATCGTGGCGAGCAGTCCCATCATGTTCGAGCCCTTGCCGTAGCGGACGGGCTCGATATGGGTGTCGGGGTCGGGGTAGAAGGACGACGTGATCGCGACGCCTCGGGTGAAGTCGTGGGATCTGTCGTCGGACATGGCGCCGAGGATGCTCTCGGAATTGCTGCGTGACAGACGCCCCAGTGCGGGACTGAGGCGGTGGAGGTGTCCGCTGTCCTTCATGCGGTGCAGCAACTTCTGCGTGTTGTAGGTTCCCGCAGCGACGACGACCTGGCCGGCGGTGAGGGTCCGTTTCCCGCGTCCCGGCACCATTCCCGTGCGCTCGGTGTCGACGGCGTAGCCTCCCCCGGGCAACGGCCGCAGGGTTGTGACAGTGGTCAACGGGTAGACCACGGCACCGTTCTTCTCGGCGAGCCCGAGGTAGTTCTTGGGCAACGTGTTCTTCGCGTTGTGCCGACAGCCGGTCATGCATTCGCCGCACTCGATGCAGCCGGTCCGCGAGGGGCCGGCACCGCCGAAGAACGGGTCGGGGGCCTCGACTCCGGGACCCTCCCCGAAATACACGCCGACCGGGGTGAGGGTGAAGGTGTGTCCCACTCCCATGTCGTCGGCGACGGCCTTCATGATCTCGTCGGACGGTGTCATGGTGGGGTTCTTGGTGACGCCCAGCATGCGGGAGGCCTGGTCGTAATAGGGCGCGAGTTCTTCCGCCCAATCGGTGATATGGGCCCACGCCTTGTCCTGGAAGAACTTCTTCGGTGGGACGTACAGAGTGTTGGCGTAGATGAGGGAACCGCCGCCGACCCCCGACGCGGCGAGGACGATGATGTCCTTGAGCACGTGGATCCGCTGCAGACCCTTGAGGCCCATCCGCGGCGCCCATACGAACTTGTTGAGCCGCCAGGAGGTCTTCGGGAAGGTCCGTTCGTCGTAGCGGCGCCCCGCTTCGACGACAGCCACCCGGTAGCCCTTCTCGGTCAGCCGGAGGGCGGCGACAGAGCCCCCGAACCCGGAGCCGATGATCACCACGTCATAGTCGAAGGCGTCCATGGTGTCAGCCTGCCTCATTTCTCCTGCGTCGTCATCCGATGACGTCGTTCATTTGACCCCGAGCACCTTCATCGCCCGTACGGCCCGGGTGAGGGTGTCGCCCCACCTCTGGTCCGACCAGCCGAACGGCGGCCCGAAACCCATTATCCTCTGGACCCCGACGGTCTGCGACTCGGTGTACTTGAGCATCCCCTCGTCGCCGTGCCGTCGCCCGACACCCGAGTCCTTCATCCCGCCCATGGGGGCGCGGGTCGCCGACCATGCCGCTGCGTAACCCTCGTTGACATTGACCGTCCCGGCACGCAGTTGTTCGGCGACGCGCGTACCGGCCGCCAGGTCCCCGGTGAGGACGGCTGCGTTGAGGCCGTAGTCGGTGTCGTTGGCGCGGATCACGGCCTCCTCATCGTTCGCCACGCGGTACAGCGAGACGACGGGGCCGAAGGTCTCGTTCCGGCAGGCGACCATCTCCGTAGTGACATCCGTGAGAACGGTCGGCTCGAACACGAACGGCCCGAGGTCGGGACGGCCCCTGCCCCCTGCCAGCACTGTCGCGCCCCCGGCCACCGCGTCGTCGACGTGGGCGGTCACGGTCCGCAGTTGATCGGCCGATATCAAGGAGCCCATGTCGATCCCCCAACCGACGGCCGCACCCACCCGGAGGTTCCGGACCCGCTCGACGAAGCGGGGAACGAATTCGTCCCATACGTCGGTGTGGACGTAGAGGCGCTCCATCGAGATGCACAGCTGTCCGGCGTTGACGAAACACGCCCGCACCGCCGTCTCGCTCGCGCGTTCGACGTCGACGTCCGCCCGCACGACCATCGCGTTCTTGCCACCCAGTTCCAGCGAACAGCCGATGAGCCGGCGCCCGCACTGTTCCGCGACGATGCGTCCGACCCGGGTCGACCCGGTGAACATCACGTAGTCCGACTGTTCGACCAGGGCCGGCCCGAGGTCCTCGCCCTCCCCGGCCACCACGTTCAGCACACCGCGGGGCAGTCCCGCGGAGTGGAGGAGGTGGAGGGCCCACAGGGCGGTGAGGGTTGTCTGGGTGTCCGGCTTGATCACGACGCAGTTGCCGGCGAGCAGGGCCGGGATGGCGTCCGAGACCGCGAGCGTCAGGGGGTAGTTCCACGGGGCGATGATGCCGACGACACCTTTCGGCAGATGCCGGACGGTCGTGGCCACCGCGCCCGGGAAGGCGCTGCGGACGCGGCGCGGCGCCAGCAGCCGCGGCGCGTCGCG
>CAIWTL010000411.1 GCA_903915555.1 uncultured Micrococcales bacterium
CACTCCGCAGGAACGCTGACCATCGGCAGACCCGCCAGGTCACGCTCCACACCCACCGCTTCGAACTCTTCGATGCGCTTCTTGTAGTACCAAGGCCGGTACACGTTACGCAGTAGGGAGTTGTGAGTGGGCACCATCGACTCGCCAGCTAGATACAAGTGCGACGGTCCATCCACCTGAATGCAGTTCGTCGGACCATCTTTGACCCGTTCAACAGACACCACATAATGCCGGGTACGTGCCCGCACGTCTTTGATCCGGTCGATCTTGCGACTCAACTGGAACGGCACAAACGTGGGCGTGAACTTCACGCACCACGAGTCATGCATGTGCGAAGTGCCATTGGCGCGCTTCCGCAGCCGCACATGAGCCTGCCCACCCAAGGAACGAACCAGATGCGCCACACCTTCCACAAGGTTCATGTTGGTGTTGACGAACTCGCAACGCCCATCAGCGTCCACAGTGCCGTCAGAATCCATCAGACCGGCCAGAAGCGCCTGGCGCTGCGCCACACTGCCCCGCAAATACACCTCAGGAATGTGCTTGTCGCCCTGGACGCCCAGTTCGCCAAGGCTGGCCTGCAACCCGCCAAACACCTTGATCGCCCGTCCGTTGGCACTGTTGCCATTCTGGTCATGCTTACACGGGTATCCAGCCTGCTCGATAAACGCCACCGTCTCGTTGACGTCGTCAACGTGGCACGCGATCCGCGACCCGCGAGTGTCGCCATCGCCAAGCCACAGACCCAACACCCACGGATCAACTGGCAACAGTTGCGCCGGGTGATCCAATGGCTTCGCCCACGCAATCGTGTGGTTCGTCGTCCCGCGAATTTTCGTTGTCGCGGCCATCTCGCCAGTAGTACGCACCTGGCCAGAAACACCAGCGGCACGCTCAGCCTTGGTCTGAGTCACCCACTCGTGGTTCTCGTCAGCGATCAGTGACGTTCCATCGTTGAAGGTGACCTTGTATCGAGGCCTGCTGGCCCACCCTTGGGTCGCCACCACGTAACGGATTCGACCTTCGTCGTCGAACACCTGGTCTCCGGCCACCAGATCGCCATGATTCTTCCAGCCATTCGGCGTCCACACAGGGGTATCCGCCGCCAAGGCCTTGCCCTCCGGGTTGCCCTTGGAGGTCTGGAACCGAAACAGCAGCGAGCGGCTACTGGGCAGAATGATCTGCTGGTACGACGGTGGCGGCATCTGCACCATGCCCGCCACTTCGCCGGTCTCGTCAAAGATCCACTTGAACAGCGTCTCCTGAGCGCGAATCGGGATCTTGCGCCACCCGATCAGCCCGTCTTGGTACTTCGAACGCAGTTTCGGGTTGGTGTTGTACAGCCCGCCCCGGCGCTTGTACACCACCTCGAACCACGACCAGCCGAACACCAACATGGTCAACACCTCGGTGATGAACTCATCCCAGGTGTGTTCCATGTCCTCCATGCACGATTCGATCAACTCCGCCATCTGCGTGTCGGCCTTGGTCTTGCCGCCCGGTTCGACCACCCATTCGACGTTGCGCAGCAGCATCTGAATCGAATACAGCATCGCCCCCACGAGGGGGTCGTTCTCGCTCATCTCCTTGTAGACCTGCACGGCCTTACGGCCCCGCAGTTGCGGCAAGAACTCCTCGTCGACGAACCCCGCCGAACGCTTCAGACCAGACGCGCCGATCTCATCAAACGGTGGCACCGACGAGCCGATCTCGTCGGCAACCCGCACTTCACCAGCCTGGTCGCCATCCATCATCGACGACGGCATCTGCTGGAACCCAGGCAGCGTCGGCTCGTTCGGCATGACCCCACTATGCCACTGTCGCCACCGAATCAGTGGTGATCTGTGTCAGGAATCAAGAGCGACGGAAACGCCCACCACGCTATCGGCGGGAGCAGGATCCATCGGAATGGTCACCGACCCCGTGGCATCCATCGTCGCGTTGCCCGGATTGCCGATCCCCGTGCCGCCCTGGCCGGTGAAGATCGCGCGAATGGTCTTGGTGTCACACGCCGCCGCAATGTTGGTCACCACGACCTCTTCGATCTCCCACTGGTTGGTCGCCCACACCGGGGCAGCAGGAGTCGCGGTCACGGTCGTATCGCAGGCGCTGGCGAATGTCGCATCACCCACGTTGGGCACGGTCCCGCCCGTCACCGTCAGCTGCGCTGCCAGCGCGATCCCCGACACCATCAGCATCGCTCCCCCGACCCCGGTCAGGGTCCACTTGTTCCGCTTCGAGAAAGTCATCAATGACATGACCGTCCTCCACATTCTGATGTTGCGTGCGAGTCGGACGCCCCGACACCGCGGCCAGCCCGGCAATGACGCAGATGGCCAGGCCTGCGCCGAAGATCGCCCCTGTCACAAACGGCATCCATAGCATCACCGTTCACCCTCACGCGTGGCCCGCTCGTCAGCCAACGCCCGACGCGTAGAGCTGCGTGCGGCCACCATGCCCGGCACGCTGCCGGCCACCGACCCCGCACCAGCGCCAATCACTGCTGCAATCGGCTTCAACCGCTTCGGCGCCTTACGTGACAGCCCCCGTGCAGCGGCCTCGCCTGCTGCTCCACCAGCAAACGCGCCACCAATCGTCAACGGCAGATGTTCCGTCGTGGTGCGCATCGCCTCCTTGCGCTTCTTGGAGTTGGTGGCAATCTCGCGCATCTCTCCTGCGGTGTTGCGGTAGTCCTGCGCCAGGCGCGTCAACGAGTTGTCGCTCTTACCGCCCACCCACAGTTTCGGTGCGCTCGGTGGTTTCGGTGGGTTGCCGTTCAACCCTGGCCGCATCGCAGGAGACGGCACCAGCTTCTTGCCCGTCGGCATTCCCGGACTGGGGGCCTTCGGGGAGAACGACGACGGCGCTGCCGGAACACCAGGGCGTGACTGCACCGCCTTGATCGGTCCCGGTTTGCCGATACGCGCCAACGGCGGGGTCTTACCCGCCGTGCGCACTACCGGCCCAAGAACGCTCACATGTCACCCTCGTACGTCATGGGCTTCACGCCACGCGCCGGACCCGTGGGAACTCGAGGCATCCCTTTGGCGATATGCGCCAACTCACCAGTGACGACATCATGACTCCTTCTTCTTGCGCTTACGAGGTGCGTGATGCCCCAGTCGATGACCGACGTAGCCTCCGCCAGCAGCCCCCAGCGGGCCAGCCACCAGCAGTCCCGTGCCAGCGCCAACAGCAGCGCCTGTGCGCTGGTTGAACTTCCGTGA
>CAIWTL010000412.1 GCA_903915555.1 uncultured Micrococcales bacterium
TCTCCCACTGGACGACGTCGAGTCCCTGGTCGCGGTTGGCGAGCAGGAGGTCGTGGAAGCGCAGCATCACCGCCGCCCGTTCGCGGACCGGCGTGCTCGCCCACCGCCCCTGGGCGGCGCGCGCGTGCCGGAAGGCCGCGACGACGTCGTCCGGGCGGGACAGCGGGACCCGCGCGATCACCGACCCGTCGACCGGGGAGCGTACATCGAAGGATGAGGTGTGGCCGGCGACGACCTCGGAGGCCAGGGCCTCGAGCAGCCCGGCGGGCAGCTGACCCTCCATCATCACCGGTCGGGTGGTGGTCACGGCCACCTCCTCACTCGTCCTGTGTCTCTGCAATCTCCTGCTGCCAACTGTCCGGCCAGTCTTGCAGGTACCGCTGGGTCTCGGCATCGCATCGAGCAGCGTCCCAGCCCAGTTCCCGCGCCATCAGGCCGACCACCCGCGGCAGACACGCCCGGCCCACGTCGGCCGTCTCGAGTGCGACACGGGTCCGCCGGACCAGGACATCTTCCACTGTGCGGGCTCCCTCGTCACGGACGGCGACGACGACCTCGGCAGCCAGGTAGGGCGCCGCGGGGTGGAGGCGTTCCCCCAGCGACGGATCCTCCGCGAGGATGTCGACGACGCGCCCGGCGCGGTCGCCGTGCCGACGCAGCAGATGCACCACGACCTCGTCGGGGACCCCCCATTCCCGGGCGAGGCGCGCCCGCGCCGGCCAGAGGTCGGCGTACCCGTCCGCTCCCACCAGGGGGATCTCGTCGGTGCGGCACGGCGCAGGTTCGCCCCCCACGTAAGCGGTCCGTTCGGCGACCACCGCGTCCACGGCGTCGCGGGCCATCACCCGATAGGTGGTGTACTTGCCGCCCGCGATCATGACCAGACCGGGTCGGGGCCGCAGCACGACGTGCTCCCGCGACAGTTCTGCGGTCCCGGGGTCGCTGCCCTGCGCCAGTTGGGCGGCGACCAGTGGGCGCAGTCCGCAGTAGACCCCGACGATGTCCGAACGCGTCAGTGGCGGCTCGAGCCAATGGTTGGCCTGCTCGAGGAGGTAGTCGACGTCGGTGGCCGTGGCCCGGGGATCGGCGAGGTCCCCGTCGTAGTCCGTGTCAGTGGTGCCGACGAGCCACTTGTCGCCCCACGGCAGGAGGAACAAGACGCTCGTCGGGGTCCGCGTGATGATCGCCGTGGTGGACCTGATGCGGTCCCGCGGAACGATCAGATGCACACCTTTCGCCTGTCGCACCTGCGAACTGTCGTCGGCCGCCCCGAAGAGGGCCTTGGACTCATCGGTCCACACCCCGGTGGCCGCCAGCACCGCTCGTGCGTGGACCTCGATGGTGCGGCCGTCGACCTCCACGACGGCGCCCACGACGCGGTCGTCACCGTCGGGGGCTGGCTGCGTGAGGGCGCCGACCGCGCGGCAGCGGGTCACGACGGCGGCACCGTGCGCCACCGCGGTCCGGGCGGTCGCCACCGTGTGCCGGGCATCGTCGATCTGGGCGTCGTGGAATCGCACACCGCCCTTCACCGCACCCCCGGCGAGGCTGGGGGCGACGCCGAGGACCGCGGCGCGCGACAGAGTCCGGGGGCGCGGCAGGGTGCCCCCGTAGGCCCCGACGCGGCTCAGCACGTCGTACAGGGTCACCCCGGCTCCCACGTAGGTCTTCTCCCAGGCGCGCCCCGCCAGGGGCATGACGAACGGAAGTGGACTGACGAGGTGTGGTGCGATGCGGTCCAGCAGCAGGCCCCGCTCGGTGAGAGCCTCATGGACGAGGCCGAACTCGCGGTTCTCGAGATACCGCAGGCCACCGTGGGCGAGACGGCTGGACCGGCTGGAGGTGCCCGCCGCGAGGTCGCGCTGCTCGACGAGGGCGACCGACAGCCCACGGGAAGCGGCGTCGAGCGCTGCACCCGTGCCGACCACACCTCCGCCGATCACCAGGAGGTCGAGCGGTTCCTGCGCACTCGTGGTCGACAGGGTCGCGATGGCCTCGTCCCGCTGCAGGGGGTTGAGCCTGTCGTCCGTCACGCCTGAACGGTACCCGTGCCGACGCACCGGGACCGAACCGCCCGGTCTCAGTCCTCGAGCAGGACCTGGACGCGCTGGAACTCCTTGAGGTCGGTGTAGCCGGCGGTGGCCATCCCCTTGCGGATCGCACCCGTCAGGTTCATGGTCCCGTCGGCGACGTGGCTCGGGCCGGAGATGATCTGCTCGAGGGTGCCGACCGTGCCGAGATGGACCCGTTCGCCACGGGGCAGCGTGGGATGGACCGCCTCCGGGCCCCAGTGGTAGCCGCGACCGGGAGCATCGGTACCCCGCGCGAGGGCGGACCCCACCACGACGGCGTCGGCCCCGCACGCGAGCGCCCGGACCATATGACCCGACCGTCCCATCGAGCCATCCGCGAGAACGTGGACGTAGCGGCCACCGGACTCGTCCATGTAGTCCCGGCGGGCCTCGGCGACCTCGGCCACGGCCGTCGCCATGGGCACCCGGATCCCCAGGACATTGGCGGAACGGTGGGCAGCACCGCCGCCGAACCCGACCAGGACACCCGCCGCGCCGGTGCGCATCAGGTGAAGTGCCGCCTGGTAGTTGGCGCAGCCCCCGACGATGACCGGAGTCTCGAGATCCCCGATGAAGCGCTTCAGATCGATGGGCTCGCCGGTCGAGGCGACGTGCTCGGCGCTGACGGTCGTGCCGCGGATGACGAGCAGATCCACTCCTGCCGCCACGGCCACGGGCCCGAGTTCGGCGGCGCGTGCGGGTGAGACCGCGGCGGCGACCACCCGACCGGGCCGGCGCAGATCCGCGATGCGCTGCGCCACCAGATCGGGGTCGATGGGCCGACTGTAGATCTGCTGCATGCGGGCGGTCGCCTCACTGTCGGGCAGCGCGGCGATCTCGGTGAGGTGGGGGTCGGCATCCTCGTACCGGCACCACAGCCCCTCGATCCCGAGGACGGCGAGGAGACCGAGGTCGGCCACGGTCGCCGCCGACGACGGGGACATGACGGAGTCCACCGGTGCGGCCATGATCGGTGCGGCGAACCGGTAGGCATCGATCTGCCAGCCGAGGTCGACGTCGGCGGCATCGCGGGTGCGCCGCGACGGGACGACACTCACCTCGTCGAACGAGTAGCCGCGCCGCAGGCGACGCCCCCGACTCAGGTCGTACTCGGTCATCGCGAGGAGGGGAAGTAGTTCGGAGCCTCGGACGTCACCTGGACGTCGTGCGGATGGCTCTCCCGCAGCCCCGCCGCGGTGATCCGGACGAAGCGGCCCTTGGCCTTGAGTTCGGGGATGTCGGAGGCCCCGCTGTACCCCATGGCCGCACGCAGACCCCCCACCAGTTGGTGCGCCACAGCCCCCAACGGCCCGCGGTAGGGCACTTGGCCCTCGATCCCCTCGGGGACCAGCTTGTCGTCGGACAGGACGTCGTCCTGGAAGTAGCGGTCCTTGGAGTAGGAGCGGGCTTCACCTCGGGATTGCATCGCGCCGAGCGAGCCCATGCCGCGGTACTGCTTGAACTGCTTGCCGTTGACGAACACGATCTCGCCGGGCGCCTCGGCGCATCCCGCGAGGAGGGATCCCAGCATCACGGTGTCGGCGCCCGCAACGAGAGCCTTGGCGATGTCGCCGGAATACTGCAGGCCACCGTCGCCGATGACGGGCACACCGGCGGGGCCCGCGACGCGAGCAGCATCGTGGATCGCCGTCACCTGGGGCACGCCCACCCCGGCCACGACGCGCGTCGTGCAGATGGAACCGGGCCCGACTCCCACCTTGACACCATCGGCACCGGCGTCGATCAGTGCGGCGGCAGCCGCACCGGTGGCGATGTTGCCGCCGATCACCTCGATGGCGGTGTCGGTCTTGATGCGCCGCACCATGTCGATGACGGCCCGGGAGTGCCCGTGGGCGGTGTCCACCACGATGACGTCCACGCCGGCGTCGATGAGCAGCCGGGCGCGCTTGTACGAGTCCTCGCCCACCCCCACCGCGGCGCCGACGCGCAGTCGTCCCGAGTCGTCCTTGGTCGCGAGTGGGTACTTCTCGGACTTCGTGAAGTCCTTGACCGTCATGAGTCCGGCGAGCCGCCCGGCCTCGTCCACCAGCGGCAGCTTCTCGACGCGGTGGGTGGCCAGGAGGGCGAAGGCGTCGTCGCGGGAGATACCGACAGGGCCGGTGACCAGCGGCATCGGGGTCATCACGTCGCGGACGAGGATCGACGGGTCCTCGACGAAACGCATGTCCCGGTTGGTCACGACGCCGAGCAGGACTCCATCGGCATCGACGACAGGTGCGCCGGATATGCGGTACCGGGCGCACAGCCGCTCGACGTCGGCGATGGTGTCGTCGGCCCGGCAGGTGACCGGGTTCGTGAGCATGCCGGCCTCGGAGCGCTTGACGAGGTCGACCTCGACCGCCTGCTCCTCGGCGGACATGTTTCGGTGCAGGATTCCGATACCGCCGTGTCGGGCCATGGCGATGGCCATCCGCGCCTGGGTGACGGTGTCCATGGCACTGCTCACGAGAGGCACGCCCAGCCGGATGTTGCGGGTGAGCCGGGTGCTGGTGTCGACCTCGCTGGGGATGACGTCGGACTCGTTGGGCTGCAGGAGGACATCGTCGTACGTGAGCCCGAGGGGCGCAGCGAACGCCAGGGGGTCCTCGGCGCTCGCGGTGGGGGGCACGGGCGGGACAGTCACAGGAACCTCGCAACGCAGACCGGTGGGCTTCCCAGGGTACTGCGGGGCCCCGGTTCGCAGCACACAGCGTGGCCCGGGGTCAGCTGATGAGCCCCCGCCGGAAGCCCTCGGCGACCGCGTGGCCGCGGTCACACACCTCCAGTTTCCGGAACAGGCGGCGGGCGTGTGTCTTGACCGTGTCCTCGGACAGGAACAACTCCTTGCCGATCTGGGCGTTGCTCAGCCCTTCGCTCATACCCTGCAGCACCTGCTGCTCCCGCTCGGTCAGCCCCGGATCAGCTCCCTTACGCTGCTGCGGGAGGGCGTGGGCCGGCCGGTCGTCGTCGGTCATGGCGATGAGGACCGCGGCGATTTCCTGGGGGGACGCGTCCTTGGCGAGGTACCCCTGGGCGCCCATCGCGACCGCCTCTGCGACGTGCGCGGGCGCCTCACCGGAGGTCAGCATGACCACGGTGACCCGGCGATCGCTGTCCCGGAGCCTGCGCAGCGCCTCGAGGCCACCCATCCCCGGCATCTGAACGTCGAGCAGGACGACGTCGGGCGTCTCCACCGGGTGGCGCGCCAACAGTTCCTCACCGCTGGCGGCCGTCGCGATCCGGGTGACGTCCGGGATGGCCGACAGGCACCGGCGGACAGAGGCGCGCACGGTCGGCGAGTCGTCGCACACCATCACGGTCACCACGCCGACCTCCGTTCGACAGTGCCCCCATAGTGCCGCGTCGGGCCTGCCGAGGCGCGCCCCCAACCCATAGGTCCGACTTGTCCCAGGTTCAGACACCGCGGCGAAGCGCCGTGATGTCTCGGCGATCCGACCAGCGCAGACCCCGTCCGGGCGGCAGGTGGTCACCGATGAACGCGACGGCGTGCCCGGCGACCTGGCGCTGCTCGGCGGAAGCGTCATCACCGAGGATCGCGACCATGGGCCACAACAGGGGTCGGAGGGAGAGCGCGCGCGCCCTCGCGTAGCCGCGGTGCAGCAGCGCGAAGAAAGGGTCGTTCGAGGCCGCCGGTTCCACGGCCGCTGCCGCGGCATGATCCGCGGCAGCCCAGAAGA
>CAIWTL010000413.1 GCA_903915555.1 uncultured Micrococcales bacterium
CGCCTAATCGCATGGGGGGATGCGGAGGCCGAACGGCGGCGGCCGATGGAGCCAGGCGGGCTCGAACCGCCGACCCCCTGCTTGCAAAGCAGGTGCTCTCCCAGCTGAGCTATGGCCCCGCGCTGCATTCAAGCCAAGAATACGCTGCACTTGCACAGTCCGCAGACGTATGCATGCTCTCCGCAGACATACGTATGCCGTACAAGTGTCTGCGGATTGTCTGCGGAAAAAGTGACGGTTCGCATATGGCTCACGGTTGATGGTACTAGCCGCGCCACCACGAACTATCAACGTAGGCTGGTGGCAGACCAGCCCATGGCGCCCGCCCTCCAGCGAGCACGAGCTGCACCTCAGCCCAGCCGCCATAGCGTTGGGCGAGTCGTGCGAGCTTGCCTGCTTTGGCTTCGGATGTGTGCGTGCCGAGCAGGATGCGCCGGCCAGTGCTGAGCGTCACCCCGAAGATGCGGTGACGCTCAGCGACTGGCGCTGTTTCGAAGTAGGTGCGTGATGCTGGGTACGGAGCGCGTGTCGCGCAGCTGACGGCCTGAGCAGGCAGAGCCACGGAGATTCAGAGAAGGTGGAGTACGCATCGTCCGGCCTTGTACGCTCCGCCCATGCCGCAGTCGCTCCAACGCCCCTGCGTCGCCGTCCAGCTGGCTAGCAGCGGGGAATGCTTGTGATGCTGCCCGTGGCTCGGCTGGCGCGGCGCGTGCGTGGCATCGTGCGCCCCAATGTCCGGGTGACTGCGCCCCCTGCGGATATCCGCGTCGAGCAGGACGTGGCGATCACCGTCCGTGACGGCACCATCCTGCGGGCGAACGTGTACCGACCCAACGCCGACGAGCCCGTGCCAGCATTGATGTGCGCACACCCTTACGGCAAGGACGCGCTGCCCCGCAAGTTCCTGGGCAGGTATCTGACCCTGCCCCAGTACCGCGTGTTCCGCCAACCCCAACAGGTCGTCTTCTCCGCCTATACGGGGTGGGAGGCGCCGGATCCGGCCTTCTGGGTGGCGCAGGGCTACGCGGTGGTGAACCTGGACCTGCGTGGCTTCGGCAGCTCGGATGGCACAGGTGAGCTACTTGGCGACCAGCAGGGCGAGGATGAGCATGACGTGATCGAATGGGTCGCCCAACAAGCCTGGTGCACGGGCCGTGTGGGACTCGCCGGTGTCTCCTACCTAGCGATCTCCCAATACCGGGCCGCTGCCACCCGGCCGCCGCATCTGGCAGCCATCTGCCCTTGGGAGGGCTTCAGCGACTTCTACCGCGACTTCGCCTGCCCCGGTGGTGTGCAGGAGAACGGCTTCCTGGCCATGTGGAGTCGGATGACACTCCGTGCGGGCCGAGTACAGCAAGACCCGCTGGCTGAACAGCAGGCACGACCACTCGTAGATGAGTGGTGGCAGAGCCGCAACCCCCAATTGGAGGCAATCCAAGTGCCAATGCTGGTCTGCGGTAGCTTCTCGGATCATCTGCTGCACACGCGCGGCTCGTTCGAGGCGTTCCGACGAGTGGGCTCCACCCAGAAGTGGTTGTACACGCATCGCGGCGGCAAGTGGTGCACCTTCTACTCGGATGAGGCCACTCAAACCCAACTGCGTTTCTTCGACCACTTCCTCCGCGACGCCGACAATGGCTGGGATCAGGAGCCTGCGGTGCGAATCGCCATCCATGATGAGGGTTCAGCCCCCGTGGAGATTCGCCACACCAGCGACTGGCCTCCCCCTGATGTCGCCTGGCAGGAGTTGCACCTTACCCCCGCCGGCACGCTAGAGGACGCGCCCCCCACAGAGACCGGCGAGGCCTCATGGGTGAATGCGGATGGCTCAACGCGCTTCGTGTGGACGGCGCCGCACCCCATGACGCTGATCGGTCCGATGGTGGTGGAGTTGGCCGCCTCGGTTGCCGACGCGGATGATGCGACTGTGCTGGCGGCGGTGCGGCTGATGCGGGACGGCCGCGAAGTCACCTTCGAAGGCTCGTACGGATTCGACCGTGACGTCGTGACGCACGGCTGGTTGCGGGTGTCGCATCGCGCCCTCGATCCGGAGCACTCTCGGCCATGGTTGCCGGTGCATCTGCATACCGAGCGTCACCCCGTCGGGGCGGGGGAGATCGTGCCTCTCCAGATCCCGCTTTTGCCGCAGGCCACGCGTCTGCGCACCGGCGACCAGTTGGTGTTGGAGCTGCGCTCCAGCTGGCTGTTCGCGCGTAACCCCATCACCGGACAGCTGCCGGCCCGCTACACCGTCGACACGGATGGTTCGACCATGCTGCATCTGGGTGGCGGGCGCAGGAATGTGCTGCACATCCCCGTGGCAGAAGACTAGTCGCACCCGGAGGCTCTCGTCGCCCCTGCTCGACTACGCGTCTTTCTGAGTGCTTCGTCCAAGCGACCGCCTCCAACCGCCAGGCATTGTTCGCCTAGGGTGTGTCATGCGGAGGCTGCGCCGAGGTAGAGGTTGCGGCTCATCACGGTGACGGACACCGGCGCCCCCTCGGCCGCCGGGGCCGCGACGGGCGCCGCGCCGAGCGCGCCGTGCAGGAGGGCCAGCGCGACCGCGCACCGGCGAGGCATCCCGGGGAAGCGCGCCACCACGGGCGACGCTAGCAGGCGGACGCCATGCCCACGCCTGTCGACGGGCGCGCTCCGGGGAGCCGCGGGCGCCGACGGACGCCGGCCCCCGCTACGACTCCCAGTCGAACTCGCCGGAGGCCGTGGTCTCGGACCAGCCGGTCTCCTCGACCGCGCCGCCGAGCGTCGCCTCGTCCTCCCAGTCCAGGCGGACGGCGGGGTGCTCGCCGGTCTCCTCCTCCTCCTGCCGCGCGTCCTCCTCGGTCTTGAAGAGAGCGTGGTTCTCGAAGGGGTCGGCGGGGATGAACTCCTCGAGCGGCATGTCCTGCTCGAGCTGCGCGTTGCGCCGCTTGAGGGCGAGGTGCTCCTCGATCACGGACGCGAAGTGGGTCTTGTCGTCGGACATGTCGTGCGTGGCCTTCCGGTCGTGACGTGCGGGGACGCCGAGGGCAATTGTAGTGGCTCTCCGCTGGTCGAGATCGCACTCCGCCGCGGCACGGCCGACCCGCGGGTACGCTCCCCGGGTGATCCCGGACGCCCCCCTGCCCGCGGAGGAGGTCGAGCGGATCGCCGCCGATGCCGCATGGCTATGCGGAATCCCGGCCCCCACGGGGCACGAGGAGGCGCGTGCGCAGGCCGTCAGCGAGCGCCTGCGCGCGCTCGGCCTCGAGCC
>CAIWTL010000414.1 GCA_903915555.1 uncultured Micrococcales bacterium
CACGTCCGTATCGTCCTTGGCGATCACGACCGACGAGCCCGGTTGACCGATCCCGACCCCCTCGACGAGTTCCGAGGCGCCCGCGATCATGGGGAGGGGGTCCGTCGTGCGGGTCACCTGCACCCACTGCGGATCGGTCGACATGTACGCCCCGGCCGTCTGGACGTCGACGCGGACGGCTCCGAGTTCCCGCAACTGCATGAGCATCGTCTGGAACCCATGACCGGGCGCCTTCTCCTGGTATGTCCACACTGCCGGCAGGATGTCCTTGGTCGGCTCGGCGAACACCGGTGTCTCATCCGCCGGCGGCTCGCGCAGGCTGCGGATCCACCAGAAGAACACCACGGCGGCGACGGCCCCCAGGACCAGCAGGAACCACGTCGCCCACCACGGCGTCTCCCCCGCGGGCTCCTCCCCGACCGGCACCACCGACAGCCCCTGCGGCGGCAGGTCCGCCTGCCACGTCACGGGCGTGAACGGCGGGATCATCGAGTAGGTGCCGGTGACCGTCCCCCCGGCGGACAGGGAGGTGGTCTCGCACGGGCCACTGTCGGTGATGCACCGCACTTCGGTCGGCTGCACCGGCAACGTGACCGAGACGTCGGCCTTCCGGATGGGCATCGCCCAGCCGCCGGCGACCACGTTCCAGTACCACTGCGCCTCGCCGGACCCCCGCGGCTGCGTGATCGCCCCAGTCGTCGTGCTGGTGATGACGTAGCGGTTGACCGTTCCGGGGCGGTAGGTCACGTCCGCGTCACCGATCTTGACGACGTGATAGCCGCTTTCGTAGTACTCCTCGAACGGTTCGGGGCGGCAGTCGACGGCGTCACGGGCGGGGCACCGCTCCACGGACTCGACGGTCACGGGATGCTGGACGTCGGGGTCGACCCCATCGGACTCGTCGTAGAAGCGGAAGATGCCGCGCCGGGGTTCGGTGAACTCGACGTCGAGGGTCTCGACCAGGCTCTGGTCACCGGTCCGCGAGACCGTGTAGTCGACCGCGTAGCGCTGGATCTCGGACGTGTCCTGCTCGCCGCCGCCCGCGGTCGGGCGCCCGAGGTCCACGGACTGGAAGAGGGCGACCGCCAGGACGACGAGCAGGGCGATGACGATGCTCACCACACGCAGCCACCGCCACCGGTAGGCGGCGTAGCCCAATGCCGCCGCCACCGGGAAGATCCACAGTGCACCCAGTCCCATCAGGTCACCAGGATCCTCCACCGCCGCCGCCGGAGCCACCTCCGGAGGAGAATCCACCCCCACCACCGCCACTGCTGGACGACTGGGTTGCCGCGTATGCGGCCACAGCGCCGGCCGAGACACTGGCCACCGCGGTCGACACGGCGTTGCTGGCGTTGTAGGTGTGCCATGCCGTCGAGTAGGTGGGGTCGTACCCGGCTGACCCCGGTTCGGTGCCGGGTGGTGGCGCGCATATCTCCGCCCACCGGTCGGCACAGTCCAACGCGATCGCCCACGGGAGGAACTGCGCGAAGTAGCGGGCCTTGGCGGCGTAGTCGAACCGGTCGACCGACGCGGGCGTGGACAGAGCCGTACGCAGGCCACTGACCTGGTCGCGCATGGCCAGACCCGCGGGGGTGAGGCTCGTGCGCAGGGACCGGGTGGCCCAGATCCCGACCACGGCCGGGACCAGGAGCATGGCCGCCGGCCACCTCTGCTGGAAGACGAGAACCAGTACGAGGGCGGCCGGGGCCAGCGCCGCCGCGATCAGGGTGACCCACAGACCGAGGGTGGACTTCCCGTAGTAGCCGGCGGCGCGGGCGGCGGTGCCGGCCTCGTTCTCCAGGGCGGCCTCGGTGGACTGCACCTTGCGCCCGATGGTGACGCTGTCCTTCTCGATCTTGGCCGACGCCCCCGGGGTCTGGAGGTCCATACCGTCGACGAAGTCGGAGGCACCGGCGATGTCCGAGGGGACCTCCCCCGACTCGCGCCAGACCTTGACCCAGTCCGCCGTCGAGTCGGGGTTGCCGTCGCCCGCCACCTCCACCCGGACGGTTCCCGTGACGGCGAGTTGCATGAGCATCGTCTGGAAGGGGTGGTCCCCCGGCTCCTCCCGGTAGGTCCACACGGCCGGGAGGATGTCGCGGGTCGGCTCCGCGAACACGGGTGCATCGCTGGCCCGACGTTCCCGCAGTCGCCAGATCAACAACCCGAGGATGAGCGCCAGAACTGCGCCGACGAGCAACGCCCACGGTGTCTTCCACCATTGGGAGGACGCGGACACGGGGGCGACGGACAGGCCCTGCGGCGGAAGGTCTGCCTGCCAGGTCACGGGGGTACGGGGCGGGAGGTTCTTGTAGGACCCGGTGACGACCTCTCCCCGCGTCATCGTCTCGCAGGCACCGCTCTCGGTGATGCACCGCACCTGCGTGGGCGCCACGGGGAAGGTGACCGTCACCTGGGACTTCTTGATGGGCATGTTCCAGCCGGGAGCGATGACGTTCCAGTACCACTGTGCGTCCAGCGTCCCGTCCGGTTGGGTGAAGGCCCGGGTGGTCGAACTGGTGATGACGTAGCGGTTGACGGTACCGGGCGGATAGACACGACTCGCGACGCCGATCTTGGCGACCTTGACGCCGTCCTCGTAGTAGACCTCGTAGGGCTCACTGACACACTTGGCCGACTCGGTCGTGCCGCACCGCTTGACCGATTCGACGGTGACGGGGTGCGTGAGGTCCGGATCGACACCGTCCGCCTCGTCGTAGAAGCGGAAGATCCCGCGTC
>CAIWTL010000415.1 GCA_903915555.1 uncultured Micrococcales bacterium
AACGGCGCACCGCGGGGGCCGACGTGAGGATGATGACCGTGGTGGTGGGGGAGCGCAGTCAGTAGTGGTTGGCGGACATGACGGTGGCACAGGGCGAGTGCGCCGGCACATCGCTGCGGCTCGGCGCTGCAGAGGACGTCGACGGCGAACTCGGTGGGGTGCCGGTCGACCCACAAGGTCGCCGGTACGTGGCGTCGCACGTTCCACATCTGGTTGCCGGATCCGGTGGCCCGAGGCCGTGGATGACGCGCGATCGCCAGGGGCTCACGCAGCGTGGGGTGACGGTTGCCGTCGCCTCCACTGATGTCGAGGGACGGGAGTCGTCAACCAGTGCGGTTGCCCGGGTGACGGATCCGGGTTGCGGGTGATGTGCCATCTGTTGAGATCAACTTGTCTGTGGTGGGTCCAGCACAGCAGCACCATCTCGTCGAGATTGGTTTCGCCGCCGACGGCCCAGTCCGTCAGGTGATGTGCTTGGCATTCCGCGGGTGGTCGGTGACACAGGATGCAGCCACCGTCACGCAGTGCCAGTGCGGTGCGTTGTGCGGGGGTGGCGAAACGATGGGCCCGCCCCACAGCAAGTGGTTGGAGACGTTTCTTGCCCAGGGCCGCCGACACCGGACCCGTCGTTGTGCAGTTGCTCTTGTGGTCGTCGAGCAGCACGGGGGTGTGGCTCCCTGCACACAGTGCGAAGCGCAGGGCCGCATCCCCGAGCGTCAGTGCCGTTCCACTGGCAGAGGTGGCGGTTGCTCCGGGGTCCCGGTTGCCTGTGAGGTCAGCGGTGAGGTCCTTGGTCGCCTCGGTTGTGTAGCCGGCCGCGACGCGGTCGGCTTCGCTGACTCCGACTGTGATGGTGGTTGCCACGGGTAGTCCTGACCGGGTGGCGGGGAGATCGTTGTGGGCGGCGGCCCGATTCACGAGTGTGATCAATGCGTCTGCGCGTCGTTGCGCGGCTGTGCTCCTATCTCCGGCGACCTGGAGCGAGTCAGCCAGCGCGTCGAGAGCGGCCATCACGGCCTGACCCTCCAGGCCGGGTAGGTCGGCGGTGATCATGGTCATCCCACCGTGGGTGGTGGCGCCCAGGCTGCGTCGGTCCCATTCGGTCTGCTCGCGTGCGGCGGTGTCGTTCGGGTGCAGCAGATCGAGGGTGCGGGAGAGCAGCACTTTGACGGACCGCACTGACAACTGCGGCAGTTGGTCGCCGACAGCGTTGAGAAACGCCATCTCGTTGGCGTGGGTGAGGCCGCGCATCCCGCGAGCGATGACGGCGACCGCGGCGGTGGACACCCTGCCTGTGCGCCACATGTGGGCAAGTCGAGGATGTCGGTCGACGAATCGGCCCGCGACCATCACCGCGGAAGCGTCGGTTCCCGACCAGTGCGCTTCGCGCTGCAACTGGGTGGTCGGGGTGTGGGGCAGTACGTCGTGGGTCTGAGCGGCCGCGCCGGTCCGACCAACCTCGGCGTCCAACACGGCTCTCACTCGACCCAGGACAGTGAACCGATCCGCCAGGCCGGTGGCCAGGTCTCCGATGAGTTCCTCCTGGCACACAGCCAGTAGGTCTGCCACCAGGCGACGCACACTGGCGGGGCAGGCCCCGGCACCGGCCATGATCAGCTCACCCAGCTCCGCCAGATCCGGCGCCGTGGACGAGTCCGCTGCTGGCCATTCCGGTGCCGAGTCGGGTGTCGAGTCGTCGTGCATCCCCATGTCATATTCGAACATGTGTTCGATACAAACACCTGCACGACACGCCCACGACACGCGCTAACGAGTCGCAATGCGTCGATGCCGGGGTGGTTGCGCCGTCCGGCGAGATCGCGGATCGCCGCAACGGTGAGCCAGGGGGTGGCCACGACGCAAGCCGCAGCGAGCACGATGAGTATCAGGAGAGGTCCGGCGTAGTCGAGCCAGTACCCCGGGCCCGCTGACCAGCAGCCCCAGACCTCATCGCGGCGTAGCGTGGAATTAGCGGGCGTCCGCCCCGTTGGTTCGTGGGGGTGTGATCATGACATCCATCAGGGCATTCGCTACCCAGCAACGACTGACGCTGATCGGAGATGCCTTCCTGATGACTCCGGTGGGCAGCGGCCGGATTCCTCCAGCACTGCCTTCTAGGCGAAGACCCGTCCTGCTCAGACGGCGCCACCAACCAGGATCAGCCCGGTGAGTACGGCCTCAATAGCGAAGTAGAGGAGCGGTCGCGGGGCGAAGGTCCGATCGGTCACCGCCGAGATGAGTCGACCAACAGCCATGCCGCCCAGCGCTGCGGCGATCGTGAGGCAGATCCCTGTGCGGAGGTCGGATGACCAGACAGCCACGCCGAGCATCGCCGCCATCGCCAACCCGAATCCGCCATACACTGCCCGAATCTCGTTACGGCCCGCGGCCGACAGTGGGGGGATGTCGAACTGTTCGGTGACGCGGTTCGGTGCAACGAGGGCCGCCGCCCCCATGGCCACGAAGCCCAGTGCCGCGACGATGATCATGAGGTCCTGCACAGCTGACACCGATCCTCCCTGGGGATAGTTCCTTGGTCGATCGTGGAGTACTGCGCGCGAATCGGCTTTCATAAAGTGATGGACATTCGGCGGATCTGCGTGGCATCGACCCGCGCGGCCTACTTTGGTCCCGGGTTCGAACTACCGCCCCACACGAATGACGCCACCTTGATCGGTGTAGGTCTTCACGAAGACCTCTCATGGCGGATCAGTCCGGGACCAGGGGAGTGGACCGACTGGCAGCGACAGGCCGGGACACTCATCCCCTCCCGTACACTCCACCAGTTCCGTACGCATGGCGACGTGGCTCTGCTGTATCTGGATCCACTGTCGGACGCTGCCGAGGGCCTGACCGTCGACCAGGTGGTGAGCGGAGCCAACGGTCTCCGTAGTGTGGTGCGCCTGAACGAACTGACGCTGCGACGGGCCTTTGAAGCGATGGTCATCCCGCAGCGGATCCCCCGCGATGAGGCAGTCGTGGCCGTGATCCGGGCCATTGATCGAGACCCCGATCGATTCCGGACGGCGGCGGAAGCCGCCTCGATGGCGGCTCTTTCTCCGTCGTGGTTCCGTGTGAAGTTCGCACGAGAGGTTGGACTTCCGTTCCGGCGCTATCGACTGTGGCGGCGGATGGCGCTCGTGATGCAGGCCCTCGCTTCAGGTCAGTCGCTCACCGATGCTGCGCAGCACGCCGGATTCGCCAGTTCAGCTCACCTGAGTTCCTCTTTCAGGCAGATGTTCGGGATGGCGCCGCGCGATCTGCTGCGATCGGGTGTGTCCATCGACATCTCGGACGTCGTAGCCCCGATCAGCGAAGGTCATCAGGCCTGAGTGCGAGCGCTGCCGCGCGGTAGGGCCCAGGCCAGAGCGGTTCGTAGATTGCGGGGAACGACTGCTTTTCGCAACGGCTGATCCCCGGCCGCATGTGCCACCCGGCAACGCCACCGGTCCAAGGGACGGAGTCGCACGTAAGTCACGAGAGCGTCCAGCAGTCGCGAGGTGGCGGCATCGATCCGAGGTCTCAGTTGGGTGGCCAGATCCGCGGGAGTGCGGGTCGGGATCCGGCGGGATCCGTCATGCCACTGACGGATGAGTCGCCGCTGTACCTGCTTGGCAGCACTGAACTGCTCCAGGATGACCCGGCGGGCGAGGCTTGCGGGTACTCCTCTTTGACGGGCGGAGGAGACGAAGGCCTTCTCTGCGGCGGCCTCACGGACAGGATCATTCACGGGAAGATCCCGGCGGAACTTGGTGTACGCGACCGATGGCATGACGTCGAGGCGGGCAGCGGCCGCTGCCACCACCTGGTGCGCGACCGTCCGGGCAGACGGCGCGGTCGCGGCGCCGGTGGCTGCCGACGCCATGGTGGGAATCAGGGAAGTGGACGCCAGCGTGGCGACGATGGCGATTCGACCAAGGCAAGGGAACGGGAGACTCACGGCTCCTCCGGCATGAGGGGGCGGCGGATGAAGAGACAGGACGTCTCGTCGAACCCAAAGTTCGAGGTCATCGCCTGCGCTTCAGAGGTCCGAGCGGCAGGGAGTTGTCGGCCCATGAGACCGTGACACGATTCGTCTTCTGATCACCGGTGAAGTCGCACGCCAGAGATAACGTCGCGCTGGTGCCGTCCCAGTCGAGGCACTTGCGCTTCCCGGTGAGTGCGCCCATCGCCCAGGGGCTCAGGTCGACAGGTCGAGCACCCCAGACGCCTCCTTCGGTGGGGCCGCGGTCGGTGGCGCGCACGATGACGATGTACCGCATGCCGTTCACCACCCGGCTGACCCGCAACTTTCGGCCGTACAGGTACGACAGTGGCTGAGCCATCTGGCCGATGAGCGGGGCGCCGTTCCACTTGGCGTAGCGGGGTGCGGTCGCAAAGGGTCTGTAGGCGTCGTACGCGGTCTCTTTGGGAGCGGCCTCGCGTGGGCTGAACCGCATCGCGGCGTAGTAGGAGCGGAACTTCCCGGGCACGGTGGAGTCGTTGCAGGGTCGATCCCCGATCTCCATGCCGTAGGGGATTCCTGGTTTCCGGTTCCAGCCGTCGGGGTTCCACTGCTGAGTGAGAGCGAACGGACCGGGAGCGCCACCCACCGGGCCGCCGAACCAGGAGGTCGGGCCGGTCACACTCCCGGTGACGTACCGGGCGCTACCACTCTCGGCGCTTGTGGGGAGTGGGAGCTTGGCAGGTGTCACGGTGCCCTTGGCGGGGTAGCCGGTGCATGGGAACTTGCTGGGCGAAGCGACAACCGCGTTGGCCATCGCCGGGAACAGGCCAGCGAGAAGCGTCATGGCGCTACCCGTGGCGATCATTACCAGTCGCATCGGATACACCCCTCTCGGCTCGACTGGGAGTAAGCGCAGTGTGCCACGGCTCGCGTGTCGGACGATGGGGTCACTGGTCGCCGCGGAAACAGCACCGTCGCGCTCGACCGGCGCCGCACCCTTGATGTGCCGCACCCTTGATGGGGAGTGAGCTGATGCCCCGGTGAGCGGTGCAGTTCCGGGCTGGGACCCAGGGGTTGCCGAGCTACCCCCAGAAATCGGGGTCAGTCAACCGTGGTGGCCTGGGTGTCCCGGCGCCGAGCCAGGTAGATCTGGCGGCCGTACCGGGCGATCAGGCCCGCGATGACAAGGGTCGCGAACGGATATCCGGCGAGGTCCGAGAACGGCGCACCGCGGGGGCCGAGATCGACGTCGCCGACCAGTACGGCCACCTCGCTGTCCGAGCTCTCCAGCCGGGTCACGACGTCACCATTGGCGTTCACGATCGCGGAGTCTCCGAGCTGTTCGGCCTTGACCATAGGGACGCGGTTCTCCACGGCGCGGAAGACGAGTGACTGCCAGCGCAGTGGCACCATCGCCGAGGGATCCCAGGCGGGGATGGCGATGATGTCTGCACCGGTCACTGCCTCCAGGCGGACCGCCGAATTCGGGAAGTCGTGGTCGAAGCAGATGATCACACCCAGTTGACCGAACGGGGTGAGGTAGGTGGGATAGGGAGTCTGGTACTGCGGGTATCTGTCAGGCGTCTGGAAGTCCTCGCCATGGGCGAGGACCGGGTGCACTTTGTAGTAGGGCTGCCCGGCGACTTCTCCGGTCGGCAGGAAGGTCGCAGCCATGTTGGGCGTGCGTTGCCCCATCGAGGGGTCCTGCTGGTAGCCCACCACCAGAGTGGTCTTCGTCGACTTCGCCAGATCCCCGATCCAATCGCCCTGTCCTTCGGCGAGCGGGTCGTAGTCCAGGACTTCCTCGGGCCAGACGATCAGCTGGGCCCCCTGGTTCGCCGCGTCTCGGGTCATCGCGATCAGCCGGGCCTGTTGGCGCTCCCGGCGGGCTTGGTTCTCGGCCGGTCGCATTCCGGTCCCGGTCGTCCCCGAGAGGAAGTTGGGGGTCGCGTCCTCGATTCCCGGCTGGATCGACGCCACGCGCACCGTCGGTCCCATGGCGGCGGTGACCTGGCCGTAGATGAGCAGGCTCGAAGCAATCCAGACCACTGTCACACCAGCGGCGATCGCCGAGCTCCACGCCGCGGTCCTGCGCGGCACGGGGAACGACGTCAGGTGGGGCCAGCGACGATCCATCGCCGTCAGTACCAGCAGGGCGATCGCGGCGTTGATCATCACCAGGAGGAAACTGAGCGCCGGGCTGCTCAGGATGCTGATGGGCTGGATCACGGGGGGCGCGGCCGCGAGCCGATAGGCGATCAGGTAGTTGCTGGCCGTGAGCAGATTCGCCTGGCCGAGAACCTCGACGCCCACCCAGAGCAACGGCAGTTGAACGAGGAACCACTTGTAACGCGTTCGCTCGGTGAA
Source organism: uncultured Micrococcales bacterium (assembly GCA_903915555.1). Taxonomy (GTDB): domain Bacteria; phylum Actinomycetota; class Actinomycetes; order S36-B12; genus CAIWTL01. Next base: position 6,314 of record CAIWTL010000415.1, read on the forward strand.
TGGCCTCTCGAAGATCCCGAGGATCCACCACAAGACAGCGATCACGATCGCTCCACCGATGGTGACCGGTAGGCCGAGACCACCGAAACTCCACATGGCCAGCCAGTAACCGAAGGCAGCGATGGCGAGTGCCGCGGCAGACCACTTCCGGGGAAGCAGTCGGTATTGCGCGATGTACATGGGGACGAAGGCGACGAACACCAACGGCCACAGGTTGCCCCGGCCGTTCCACATCACGAAGAGCATCACCGCACTCACCGCGGCCAAGGCGAGGCCGGCGATGACACGGCCGACGCTCGTCTTCCCCGAGCGCTCGTTCTCACTGACGCCGCTGCTCGGCTGTGTCCCGGCGTCGGCGACACTCATAGCGATTCCATTCCGTCGAAAGTCCGGCAAGGCGTGGCCGAGTATGGCGCATCGGCGGTCGCGGTGCGTCCTCGGCAGTTCCGGTCGGAACCGCTTGTCTCCGTCGGGTACCGATGCCGGGTCACGGGCTCAGCGGGAGATGCGGTCGGCGGCGTAATCCAGTGGCGTCAGGTCGACGGCTATGTCGCCGCTGAAGGGGTGGTCCAGGGTGATGACCACCGACAGCGCGATCGCGGCCACGAGCGACCATCCCAGCAGCAGGATGGGTCGGTCCATCGTCACTGTGGACATCCCGATGACGACGGCGAGCAGGAGCGCCGAAGTGACCAGCAGGACGATCACGACGGCGGGGAGGGCGCGCGTCGCGATGGCGGCCAGCTGGCTCTGCTCGCCGGAGATGGCGGTCGCCGCTGTGATCAGGCCACCGGCCTCCTGCGGGGACGAGCCCCCCACGTAGGCGATCTCGTGGACGGTGTTCTCCAGGCGGCTGAGGGACTCCATCGACGGGAGTGAGCCGAAGTTCCCGACGGCCAGTTGTTCCGGGTCCTCGCGTGCGGCGATGCGCAGGTAGGTGACCAGGTCGTCCCGGATCCGCTGGCCGGCCTCCTGGTCCTTGAGGGCGTGGGCCGACCAGGACAGTTGCTGCGAGGCGGCCGCCTCTGCCTCGACGATGGCCTGTCCCGCAGTGACGCCGGACCAGCTGATCATGATGGCGAAGCCGGTCAGGAACGCGAAGGTCGCGCCGACCAGGCCGGTGAACTTGTTGGCGTGGTCACCCAACTCCTCCTGCCGCTCCTCGTCGTTGCGGCGGCGCACCCACCAGCGGGTTCCCCACGAGACAGCCGCCAACACGACGAACCAGCCGATGATGAGCACCCCGATCGGGGCGTTGGACATTGCTCGCAGCACGGCCAGACGCTAACAGGACGCCGTCGTGATCACCGGCCGGCGTGGTTCGTCATTCCTCAACCGCAGCGTGAGTGCTGTCAGCTGGTCGGGGGCTGGGGCGGCTCGAACGACGTCGCCCCCGCCGCGCCCGGCCACCAGGTCCGCTGGGTCAGGAAGGCGAAGACCGGGCTGGCCGGCGGGTCGGTGTTCCCGAGGCTGTAGCCGGAGGTGGAGCCCAGCGGCGCCTTCAACGCCAGCGACGCAGTGAAGGAACTCAGCACCGCGGCTGCCTGCAGGGTGGCCGATCCGGTGGTGTCGTTCGTCCAGAACGTCGTGTTCGATTCGCTGTACCCGGACCATGCGCCGCCGGCGGCGTACCCCGAGGGATACGGCGATGGGGTCTGGTTGATGGCGTCGTAGAACACCTGCTGGGCGGTCACCCCACCCGGCCCCTTGTCGGCCAAGGCCGAGATGTTCGACCACACCGCGGCCTGCCGACCGGTGGCCTGCGGGTTCCAGAACGTCTGGACCGCCGACCCGTACCCGTTGGGGTTCACCCCCTGGTTGTTGAACTGGGTGGCCGACGCCACCGGCCAGTTCTGCGTGGACGTGGGCACACCACCCGGGAAGCACCCCTGCGGGTACCCGGGGAACCCACAACTGATCGTGCCGGTCGGGTAGAACGTGGCCGGCGGTGAGCCGCTGAGTTCACTGGGGCTGTACTGCACGTAGTTGAGGTAGTAGTTCCACCACCAGGCGCCGTTCATGGCGGTGGGGGTGTAGCTCTCGTTCGCATCAGCCGCGGTATCGGCCAGGTAGACCGCCTCGGTCTGACTCGTGGTGGCGAAGATCGGCTTCGGTGCGACCATGCCGCCGGGGTTGGCGTTGACCGCGTCACCGTTGCTGATGATGCCGATCTCGTCGCTGTACAGGTCGTCGGGATAGGCCGCGGCGATGTTGTTCTGCCACACACAGAACGTCGGAGTCTGGGGCCCCGCGCCGGAGGCGCAAAGGGGACTGGTCCCACTGGGATTGCTGCCACCCGCATTCGCCTGCGCGGACTCCCACTCGCCGTAGAAGTTGGCGTACTCATTGGTCAGGATGAACTGCTGGTACAGCAGGGTTCCCCAGTACGAGAGGAATGTCTGCAACCCCTGCACTTCCGCCTGGGTGTACCACTCCACCCCCGACGAGTAGTTCTGATTCAACTGCTGCCACGCCGAGGCCTGTCCGCCCGCAGTGCCGAACAACATGTCGTTGATGGCCGACCCACAGGTCTCGTTCAACTCGTTCCACAGCGGCAGGTAGGACAGCAGCGTCGAGTTCTGCGCATTCAACGGGTACTGCTGGGCATCGCCGACGACGTAGCTGTAGTCGTTGTAGCTCGTCGTCAACGCACTCGAGCACGAGGTGGCCGTGTCGACGTCCACGGTGAACTGCAGAACCTGGATCTGCGCCGACAGGTAGTTGATCTGCTCACTGATGCAGGTCAACTCGGTCAGCACGGCCTGCACGTCCGACTGCAGAACGGTCGCCTCGGAGTCCTCACCGATGGGCGACAGCAACATGCCCGTGATGCCGTCGGCAGAGGTCACCGGCACGCCCGCGTACTCCAGCAACCCACCGACGCCGATCGCGGCGATGTCACTGATCACCTGATCCGATGTCGACCCGGTGGTGGGCAGCGGCGCCTGGCACACCGAAGTCTCGGCTGCTTCTGCGGCCTGCACCGCGGCCCGTCTGAGGGGACCGCTCTGCATCGCCGAGGCCGGTCGGAGGCCCCTGAGCCGGCCACCTCGCTCCGCGGTCCTCGCGACTCGCACCGCGTACCCGTCGAAACCATGCTTCGTCCGACGGATCTTGCGGGCCAGTTGTCGGAACCCGACATCGCTGTTGCGGTACCGCAGCACGTCCGGCAGCGACCCCTTCGCGATCCCCAACGCCTGCCGCACCTTCGCCGTGGCCCTCACGTAGCCACGCTGTTGCGTCGCCAGACGGGTGGCCGCGGTGGAGGCGAGGCTGACCTGCGTCACCGGGGTCCGTTGACCCAGCCGGAAAACCCGCGCCTTCATCGTGCCCGTGAACTTCACCCCGGCTGCTCGGCCGCCCTGCGCGGTCACGGTCAGCGGCAACCGCGGTACCTGGTGGCGACTGAACCGCACGCTGAACGTCCCGCTCCTGGCGGTACGCCCCGTGGCCACGACACACCCCGTGCGGTCGCGGACCTTGACCTGTGCCCCGGACAGTTCAGCCCGAGGCCCGAAGTACGACCACGTCCGCAGCGTCCGCAACCCCCGACGCGCCGACAGGCCATCCGTCGTCGCCTGCTGGGGCGCCGCATAGCCCCGCGCCGGGACCTTGGGCAGGCACCGCCGGTCGATCGCCACCGACCCTGCCGTGTCCTGTACTGCCGGTCGCGTGTTCGCGCCTTGCTCCGGAGCCGCGGCCTGCGGGGGCGTGGCGACCGCGGATGTCGGCGCCACTGCCAGCAGGCCGGTCGACACGGTCACGGCGATGATCATGGGCACCCGCATGACCGCAGCATAGGCAAGCAGCAGCGGTGGACGCTCCGCGATGATCCCACCGCCTCGCCGGACGTCACCTGTGCGCGCGCTGATCCTGGTCGCCGGGCTCGTGGCGTGGGAGCTGCGCGGTTCCAGGGCCTCCGCGACGGCCGCCGAAATCACGAAACGATAACGGTAGCGATCTCCGGCATCCATCGGCGGGGTGGTTGACGAACTTACGACCAAGACCGCTCAACATCGGAGATCCTCATGAACAAGAAACTCGCTGCCGTCGCCCTCGCAGCATCAGCCACCCTCTTCATCGCCGGGTGCAGCACGTCGAGCACCTCCCCGGACCCGGCAGCCAGTTCGCCGATGGCATCCCCGGTGGAGTCGGGTTCGGCCATGGCCGCGGGCACCATCGTCGAGGTGGCCGCGAGCAACCCCGACTTCTCCACGCTGGTCGCTGCGGTCAAGGCCGCCGGACTGGACGGCACGCTGAGCGAGGCGGGCCCCTACACCGTGTTCGCGCCCACGCACGAGGCATTCGCGGCGCTGCCGAAGAAGACCGTGAAGAAACTGCTCAAGCCGGAGAACAAGGAAGCGCTGACCAAGATCCTCACCTACCACGTGATCGCCGGTGAGGAGATCATGTCCTCCGACATCACTGCCGGGAAGGTCGCGACGGTCGAGGGTCAGAAGGTCGACATCACCACCGATGGTGGGGTGAAGGTCAACGGGATCACCGTGGTCACCGCCGACGTCGAGGGCACCAATGGCGTCATCCACGCCATCGACGGGGTGCTGATCCCGCCGGACGTGGATCCGTCGGCCCTGAAGTGACCTGGCGGCCAGCTGGTGTCCGTAGCCGCTTCCTGGCTTCAACCAACAGATCAGCGGTGGAACCGGATTTCTGACCCCCTGTGCCGCAGGTCAGCCCCGTAGGGGGCTGACCTGCGGTCGCCGGTGGCCGGTGGCCGGTGGACTCCACATCCGTCCTTACGGTCATGCCGCCACTCGCTGGACCCGGAAGGCCTCGGCCACTTTCGTCAGCGCCTCGATCAGGTCCGCACGATCATCGGCGGTCATGAGCGGTGACACCGGGATGTCGATGGCGCGGGCCAGGCGCGCAGCGCTGGCGGGGGCCAGTGACGTGCGCTCCTCCTCTGTGGTGCCGGGGAAGCAGAACAACCAGTGCCAGAAGCAGCGGGCATTGGTCTCGGTGGGATCTCCGAGGCAGCGTGCCGCGATCCCTTCGGCGCGCAACGCGGCCGCCACGACGGTCGCGTCGACGCCGGGAGGCGGAGTGATGATCAGGCTGTCGCCGGCGATACCGTCGACGACGCCTGGGCACTCCCGTCGGCGCCAATCAGCCAGTGTGTCCACGGCGTCGGCGATGAGGCGGTAGTTGCGCTGGGCGGCCGAACGCCGCTCGTGGCTCTTGGCCAACTGCGATCGGGCGATGGCAGCGCGCACTTCGTCCATGCGCCAGCTCATGATGGGCAGCGAACGCTCGTCGATCAGTGTGGGCAATCCACGAGCGTCGAGGTGACGCTTGAGTCGGCCTTCGTACGTCCCGGTGAGCGCGCACATGCGCTCGAACGTCTCTTGGTCGT
>CAIWTL010000416.1 GCA_903915555.1 uncultured Micrococcales bacterium
ATGCCACAGGCGGTTTACATTCAGGCGGGAGACGCGATCGACCACACCCCCAGTGTGGCTCGGGCGGCGGGGGAAGTGGTCGTGCAAGGGGACCTCTTGGGGATCACCCGCACGGAGATCGCCGCGAATCGACTCGGGTCGCTGGCCCTGGAAGGGGTGTTCGAGTTCACCAAGCCCAGTGGCGTCGCACTGACGGTCGGGCAGAAGGCGTACTGGGACGCCGCCAACCAGCGCGTGGCGGGGGACTCTGCCGTCGGCCGCCTGGTGGGTCGGGTCGTCAAGGAGGCTGCGGCGACCGACACCACGGTCCGGGTGTTTCTCGAGATGCAGGCGACGGCTGATCTCCTGTACTCGGCCGAGGCGGCCAGCAGCGTGATCACCAACACCATGACCGAGACGGCGTTCGACAAGTCGGTCACGATCCCCGCCAACACGCTGCAGGTGGGGGATGTCCTGCGGGTCCGGGCCCAGGGAATTTGTCCGAGCACGAACTCCACCGACACCCTCAATGTGCGGCTCAAAGTCGGTGCGGTGACCTTGATCGCGACCGGAGCGGTCGACGTGGCCAACAACGATCTGTTTCACCTCGAGGCGGATCTGGTCGTACGGGCGATCGGAGCCAATGGCTCCATCGTCGCCAGTGGCCTGCAAGCCCTGGGAACCGAAGGGACAGTGACGGCCAAGCCCGCCAAGTTGGCTGTCAGTGCGCTTGATACAACCGCCGCTCAGACCGTGGCGATCACCGCCACCTGGTCGGTGGCCAATGCCGGCAATCAAGTGCGGCTCGATCTGTTCGATGTGGAACTGCTCCGGAAAGCCTGAGTGATGGAGGACCGCTTGCAACAGGGGTTGGCCTGGCTGACTGACCGCCTGCAGCAGTTCGCCAGTCGGCCCGTCACCTATCGCCGGGGGGCGGCCGCTGTAGTGGTATCCGCCACGGCGGGACGAACCACGGGAGAGAGTACTGACAGCCAGGGACTGCGGATCCAAACGGAGGTGCGGGACTGGCTGATCCCCACGGCCAGCCTGGTGTTGGAGGGGAGGCCAGTCCTCCCCGAGCGAGGCGATCGGATTGAGGAGTCCACAGGCCGTGAAATTGTGGTGTTTGAGGTGGTGCCGCTGGGGAGTGAACCTCCTTATCGGTATTGCGATCCCTGCCGCACATTGCTGCGGATTCATGTTCGGGAGATGGACCGTGAGAGCTTGTGATGGATGCCATGCTGATTCGGGTTGCCGACGCCGTCGTGCAGGTGCTGCAGACTGGTTCATTCCGCTGGCCATTCTCTGTGGAGCGGTGCTATGTGCCGCGGCATACGCCACAGCAGCTGAAGAGTCCCCTGGTGAGTGTGGTCCCGGCCGGGTGGAGCAGCGAACTGGCCTCCCGGCACACCCTGCGACGGGACTGCACGATCCATGTGGGCCTGCAGCAGAAGTTGGTCGACGAGTCGAACACCGAGATCGATGCGTTGGTCAGTCTGGCCCAGGCGTTCGAGGAGCACCTCCGGCAACTCATCCGGCTCCCCACCATCGACGCCACGCTCCTTTCCGTCGAAGCCCTCGCAGTACCCCTCGACAGCGAAGATCTCGATCAGCGGCGGGTGTTCACCACGGTCCTGAGTCTCACGTATCGGATCCTGGAATG
>CAIWTL010000417.1 GCA_903915555.1 uncultured Micrococcales bacterium
CCATCTCACCGGGTCACGGTCCCGGTGTCGCGCCGTACGCCAACCCTGGGGGTACTTGGTGAGCGGTGGCCCCTCGACTCAGGAACAGGTGTCCGCGCCGGCGTCCACTGCGGCGCCGCCCACGGACAGGAACTGCCACCCGTAGCCGTCCGGGCGGAAGTCGAGCCGTAGAACGCCGTGGGCGGTCTTGCGGGCGACCTCTGGTCGCGGCTTCGTGTTGCGCAGCGGCACGTCCAGCCGCGCTCCACCGGTTCCCACAACGAACTGACGCGGTGCCCGGGGGTCGGGTGTGCCGTCGAGCCCCAGCCGGGCGAACCGCTGGTAGTTGTGCCAGTGGCCGCCCAGCAGCAGATCGACCCGGTGCTTCACCAGAAGCGCGTACAGGTGGTCGGTGCGCTCGTAGTCGCCCTTCGGCGCGGCCGCCCAGTGCGGGTGGTGCCAGCTGACTGCGACACAGCGGTTGGTGTCGATGGCCAGTTGCGCATCCAGCCACCGCAGTTGACGCGACCCCGGTGTGCAGTCATCCAGGCCATCAGCATGGCAGTTGCTGTTCATCTGGTAGAAACTCCAGCCGCCGTGCTGGAACCCGTACCAGGATCGCCGCTCGGTCCCGACCCTCTCACCGAAGACCGGGAAGTAGGCCAGTGCCGGATCCTTGTATTCGTGATTTCCGGGGACCGGGTAGGTCGTTCCCATGAGTCGGCCGTAGGCGGGCAGGTAGCAGTCGCGGAAGTTCTTCCGGGTCCCGTCGTTCTGGGCCAGATCACCCAGCCCCAGCAGCATCGCGCCGTCGGGGATGAGCGCGCTGGTCGCCCTTTGAGCTGCATTGCCGGGGTTCTCGTCGTCGCACCAGCCGATGTCCCCGACCGCGTACGCCTGGAAGCTCGACCCCGCCCCGATGGCCGGCTGGAGTCGCGCGAGCGGTGAGGCGGTGATGGGGTCCGGGGTCTCGCGGGGGCGTACGACGAAGGCCTGCTGCAGTGTCCGTGCCCTCGTGCGCTCGGTGCGTGCGACCCGCACCTGCAGCACGTAGCGGCCCCGAGTGCGTGGCTTGAAGGCCGAGGTCACGGCACCGCTGTCGGGGACGCGGCCCCGTTCGAGGGTGCGCCAGGCGTTCCCGGAGTGCCGCCACCGGACCGAGAACTTCGGTCGCAGTCCCTTGGTGGGGATCCGCCATCGGCGGACGACCCGTTCTCCCACGGTGACCGCCGGCGATCCGCCCGACGCGACGCTTCCGGTGACCGCCGATCGGGTGTCGGCCGTCGCGGCGGGGGGGATACCGAGGCAGCCGAGGGTCATGAGTGCCCCCACGCCCACTGCGATCGCGCTACGGCCGGATGTCACTCGAAGACGGTAGCCGCCCGTCCTGGTGCCCGTCGTAGTGAGCGGGGTGTGTCCCCGCGATCGGGTGACGGTTGCGCGGGAAGTGGGGATCGCTCCGGTGGTAACTTCTGGGCCATGGTGCCGCGGGATCGACCCGGGATGATCCGGTGACGGTCTCCATCGCAGGCATGAGCCGCGTGGACCGTCGCCTCGTGGTGGGCGTCGCGATCACGACCGCCGTGGCCACCGTCTCGGGCGCCACGTTCAACTACATCATCACCCCGCTGACGCAGGACCTCGACGCCACCGAGAGGCAGATCTCGCTGCTGCGCCAGCTACCCAGTATCGGCGCGCTGTTGGTGATCTTCCTCGCCGGAGCGTGGGGCCTGCGCGTCGGCGCCCGTCGGGTCATCGTGGGCTGCGCCTTGATGACCGCCGTCGGGTACGCCATCGTCAGTGTGGCTCCGGTCATGGCCGTCGCGTCGTTCGGCATGCTCCTGGGCAGCATCGGCAAGCAGGGCCTGTTCGTCCTGGCCTTCGGTCTGCTGGCCGCGAAACTGTCTTCGGACGACGACCGCGCCACGGGTTTCGCCATCCTGGCCGCGGTGACGCCGTTCGTCTACATCGTCGCCCCGGTCATCGCCACGCTCGTGCTGACCAACCAGTCCTGGCGCAGCGTGACGCTCATGTGGGCTGTCGTCGGGGTCCTGGGCGCCGTGGCGGCCCGTCGGCTGCTACCCCCCGACGATGCAGCGGACCTGCTCGGCGGCGAGATGTGGACCCCCGCTGTCGCCGGCCTGGGTCTGGCAGCCGTCGTGCAGTCCATCAACAACGGCAGCTACAGCGGGTGGTCGGCCCCGGGGACGCTCGTGTGGCTCGCGGTGGCGGTTCTCTCCTTCGCGGTGCTCTGGGTCCTGATGACCCGTCTCGCGCATCCCACGCTCGATCTCACGATCCTGAAGAACGGTGGAGTGC
>CAIWTL010000418.1 GCA_903915555.1 uncultured Micrococcales bacterium
CAGGACGGCAACAACAACGCCTACTGCCAGGACAACGACATCTCGTGGGTGGACTGGCGACTTCAGCCGTGGCAGAAGGACATGCTGGAATTCGCCCGACGAGTGGTGCATCTGCGTCGGGAGCACCCGGTGTTCCGCCAGCGCTACTACTTCCGGGGAGACGCCGTCACCGACACGGGACAGAAGGATCTGGCGTGGATCGGACCCGACGGTCGCGAGTTCAGCCCGCAGGAGTGGAACAGCCCCCAGACGCAGGCGATCGGGATGTTCCTGTCCGGGACGCTGCGGGGGAGGGACACGTGGGGACGGCCGATCGAGGACAACTCCTATCTGATCCTGATGCATGCTGGGGCTGAGCACTGTTCGTTCGTGCTCCCCGGACCCCCCTGCGGCGACGCCTATCGTCGGGTCCTGGACACCACCGACGACCGCGAGACCCTGAGTCCGGTCACCGAACCCAGAGGCACCACCGTGATGCTGGCGCCCCGCAGCCTCGTCGTCTACGAGGTGGTCCCCTGATCCCGCGGAAGGCTGCGGCGTGGGGGGCCGCTCTGTCGTTCGTCAGCCTGGTGTCGGCGTGCGCCGTCCCAACCGGCCAGGCGACGATGGCGGTCGTCTGGGCCCAGCCGTCCGCATCGGAGACAGGGGTGGCCGACGTCCGCGTCGCGATCGCCGACGACAACTCGGACGCAGTCACCGTGCGGACGACCCCTCCGACGCCATCGCCGCCCTCCGACGCCGCCTCAGTCGCCGCACGCACCGGGACAGCCGCCGCATTCCTGGCCGACGGCGCAGACCCACGCGGTGTCGTCGTCGAATTCACGGCGACGCCGGGGATCGTGCCCGATGCCGCGCTCGCCGTCGCTGCGAGGTCTGCTCTGTCGGGGACCGCGACCCAGGCCGGCAGCACAGTGCTGGCCTCCGTCCTTCCCAACGGCGCCCTCGTTCCCGCGCCCGACCAGCGGCAGCGCACCGCGGTCGCAGCTCAGAATGGCCTCAGCCCGATCGTCGTGGCGCCGGGCAGTGGGGGCGTGGACCCCGCACCCGCCGGGGTTGTGGAAGCCGCCACCCTCGATGAGGCCTTCGCCGCCGTGACCGGAACGCAGGCCGAACCACTTCCCCGCGCCCCTCGCTACGACCCGGACCTCCAACAACTCGTGACCATCGCCGCCGGCCAGTTGATCGACCAGGTGCGGGCCGTCGCCGACGATGCCCCACCGCGGGAGCGCATGACGCTCCAGTCGGCAGTGCGGCGCGCCTCCGCCGAGATGTTCTCCGACGACCCCTTCGCGGCCTACGCCACCATCACCCTCGCGCAGCAACAGTCCGAGATGGCGGCCGCGGAGCGTCGTGTAACCGGCCCGCTCGCCGCCGAGGCCCGGTCATTGCGGCGGGCACTGGCGCGGCAGCGTCGCAGCGCGGTCGACCGGATCGACCTCGCGGCCTCGACACCGCTGAAACATGTTGAGCAGTTCCCCGCTCTCGCCGACGCGCTCACGTGGGGCACCGGCACGATGGGTCTGCTGGACATCGCCGACGAGACACTTGTCACGGCGCGGGACCGCCGTGACCTGCGCACGGTCGCCGGCCTCATCGCGCGTGCCGACTACCGCCTCAACACGTATCTGCCGTTGCAGGTGGAGGCCGTTCGCGAGATCGGGCAGGTCACCGCGGATGATCCGCGCTCGATCCTCTCCCTTCTCGACGCCTATGCCGAACTTCTGGGCGGAGCCGGTGTCGCCGTGATCCGGGCCCTCCCGACGGGCTCTCCCGGCTACCACCGCGCTGTGGCCCAACGCGACGTGTGGCGCGCGTTGCCGGCGGGCGGTACGAATCAGGAACCCACCCTCACGCGGTTGGCAGCTGCCCTGTCCTGCTATATCGCTGCCCACTACCCGACGACCGTGGCCGCGACCGGGATGGGTGCGACACCGCCGGACGAGTCGTTCTTCCGTGCCCAGACATCCGTGGCGACATCGCGGAACGAGCAGGTGGCCGGACAGTTGGCCGCCACCGGACTCGACCCCTCATTCGTGCTGTGGGGCAGTCGCTGGGGTCTGGCCTGGGCGACGCCGCAACCCGGCGATGGCACCGACATGGCGGTGCGGGCCACCGGACTCACCTACCAGTGGTACGCCACGATCCAGGGCCAGATGGCGCTGGCCCTGGCGCCGTGAGTGTCCCATCCATGTCACACCGGAGAGACCGGATCCGGCTCAGACCGAGGCCTCGATGAGGCGGTGCGGGAGTACCGGCGGGGGCAGTTCCCGCCCGTACAGCATCGCGACGAAGTGTTCGGCGATGATCTCGCCGCACTCCGCGCCCTGCAGGCTCAGGTAGTGCACGGAGGGGTCGATCGTCAGACCCGTGCCCTCGGCCTGGGAGACCACCGTCACAGCGCCGTCGCCGGCCATGGGCCGGATCGACCTGCCGCGCTCCGCCATGACGCTCTCCAGGGCCGCCGTCACCCCGGTGAAGTCCAGGACCGCGTCGGTGTCGTCGTCGGGGACCGCGTCCCGTACCGCCGAGACGGGATCGGGGCCCGCCAGCGAGGCACCGGAGACCTCGAGACCATGGTCGGCGGCGACGTCACTCAGCCCCTGCTCGATCCGTGCCGCGTACCAGTGCCGACCAGGTCGTCGGATGACACGCACCTTGGTGGCCCCGTGTTCCGCCAGGAAGGCCGCCACATCGGCCCCGATCGCGAGGTAGTCGTGCTGCAGTACCACGGCATTCTGACCGGGTTCGGTCAGCTCCGCGGGGTCGGCATCGGGACTCAGCGACACGACCTGGCCGAATCCTCCCCCCTTCAACGACGCGATCCGGGACGCGTCGCTGGTCATCGTCAACACCGCTTGGGCGGGCAGACTCCGCACCTGGGACTCCGAGCCCGCGAGATCCAGGATCACCGCATAGCCGTACTCCCTGACCGTCACGGTGAAGGAGGTGAGGAACTTCCCCCAGAACGGGTGGATGCTGCCGTCGGCGGCGTGAGTGGTCTCCCGGTCCGCCACGACAGCGATGAACGCGGTGACACCCTCCCGCAGCACCTTGGCCACCGTCTGGGTCTGGTACCCCAGTTGCTGCGCGGCAGAGCGGACCTTCTCACGGGTGGCCGCCGATACCCGACCCCCTCCCCGCAGCGCATCGCTCGCCTGACTGACGCTGACCCCTGCCAGGGCAGCGACCTTGGCCAATGTCGGTCGTCTGGTGCTCACGGGTCGAGGCTAGCGCGGAGCAGGGGCATCCGGTGGTGGCGTTCGGCGCAACCACGCGGTCATGAAGAGCGCCAATCCGACCATGATGGCCAGGAGGACCCACAGCACGACGATGAAGTCCATCCATACCCCGATGGGAGGAGCGCCGGGGAGGTTGAGGCGCAGGGGGATCAGCGCGAACAGCATCCCGGCGAACCAACTGGCCATCGTCGCCTCGACCTTGCGCCGCCCGGTGATGACCGCAAAGGACACGAGCAGCGCCAGGACCCCCAGGACGAGCATGGCCACGAGCAGCAGGATCACGAATGTCTTCGTAGAGCCGGCCCGAACGAGTTCGACATCGGCGACCGAATCTAAGGGGACTCCGACCTCCTGCCCCCGGATGAGCCACGAGGGCACGTCACCGAGCACCTCGAGTCGGGTGGACGGTATGGCGCCGGAGGGCCCCGAAGCTTGAGCGACCAATGTCGTGCGGAAGACGTCGTAGGGGTAGTCCTGGTAGCGCCCTTCCATCGACAGCGTCGCGGCATCGACCAGTGACACCAACGACGACCCCCGGGGGAACTCGAGTTTCGCCACTTCGAAGCCCATCCGAGTCTGGTCATCCCGTTCGGTGGGGAACGAGGACGTGATCTGGACCTCCAGGTCCTCCCGCAGGCGCAGATCCCCATCCAGCAACTTGCCGGGCGGGAGCACCCGAACCATGGCCTCCGCGGTTCCCCCCAGAGGATGCACCGAGACCAGTTCGACGGCCACGATCGCGTCCTCGGCCGGCTGGATGTCGAGCTGATCGGTCGCCACGTCCAACCGGGTGGACGACCCGTACAGCACCAGGACACCGAGG
>CAIWTL010000419.1 GCA_903915555.1 uncultured Micrococcales bacterium
GCGCGAGGGCACGCCGGTTCTCCAGCACGTAGGACACGCCTGAAGGGTTGCGGAGGTTGTCCTCCAGGACGCGGAACCGGCCGACTTCGTCGCGGATGAGATCGATTCCGGCGACGTGGATGCGCACCCCGTTGGGCGGATCCACACCCGCGGCAGCGCGGTGGAAGTGGGTGCTGGACATGATCAGGCGCCGCGGGACGATCCCGTCGGCGAGGACCTCCTGTGGACCGTACAGATCGGCGAGGAACGCCTCCAGCGCCCGGATCCGCTGTTTGACCCCCGTCTCGACCTCGGTCCACTCCTCGGGGGTGATGATGCGCGGCACGAGGTCGAGCGGGAGGGGACGTTCGCGGCCGGACAGGGTGAAGGTGATGCCCTGTTGATCGAGATAGGCGTCGCGGAGCCTCCCCCGCTCGAGCATGCCCTCCGGGCCCAGCCGCTCGAGCGCGGAGAGGAGTTGCGCGTGGGTGGGTCGCGGACGCGAGTCGACGTCGTACATCTCGTCGAAGGGGGATGTCGTCATCGTGGCCGCCATGTCCCCATCGGTACCAGCGTGGTGTTGCGGGAGGATTGCGGACACGTTGCCATCGCCATCTGCCCGGTCACCCCCCGATCCTGTCGCCGCCCACCGGGGGACGCGCGCCGAGCGGGCCACCCGCGGCGACACGGGACCGGCGCTCCCCGGCGCGGCACCCGGTACCGCGTCTCAGCGGCTGAGCCATCGCGGGGGACGTCCGATCGCGGACGCGATCGCACCTCCGAGCGCGGCGCCGAGCCCGGTGGACAGGGGATCGACCCACGGCACGAACCCCAGCACGGCGCCGACGACGAATCCGCCCACGCCACTGGCGACGGTGGCGACGGCCACCCACCGCCCCCTTCCTGAGGGACCCTCCTCGGCCGGCACGACCTCGGACGGGGCAGCGGCGGGAGCAGGGGGCTGCGCGCCGGTCGACGGGGCGCCCATCTGGTCGATCTCGCGCATCAGTTTCGCCAGTTCCTCATCGTCCATGTGGGCCACGGTATCCCGTGGTGGGTGTCTGACGCCGCTGCCCACCGGCCGGTGGAAGACTGTGGGAGGTACCCCTCGCACACCCGCAGGCGCGCCGGATCAGGAGGCAGGACGTGATCAAGTACCTGGGCTCCAAGCGACGCCTCGTCCCCCTCATCACCGACATCGCCCGCTGCACCGGCGCCGGCACCGCGGTGGACATGTTCAGCGGCTCGACGCGGGTCTCGCGCGCCCTGAAGCAGGCGGGCCTGACGGTCACGGCGGTGGACTCCGCCCACTACGCGGCGGCTCTCGCCCAAGGCCTGGTGGTGCCCGACCGGGATGAGGTCGACCTGGTGGAACTGGACCGTCTGGTCTCGGAGCTCGATGCGCTGCCGGGTCGCGACGGGTATGTCACCCAGACCTTCTGCCGGTCTTCGCGGTTCTTCCAGGAACGCAACGGGCGTCGAATCGACGCGATCCGCGACGCCATCGAGGGGTTCCGGGGGTCCGACTGGTACCCGATCCTGCTGAGCTCCCTGCTCATCGCCGCGGACCGCGTCGATTCCACGACCGGGGTCCAGATGGCCTACCTCAAGCAGTGGTCCCCGCGCTCACACAACGAGCTGCACCTCACCGCTCCCGACCTCCTCCCGGGGCAGGGTCATGCGATCCGTGCTGACGCGCGGACCTCCGCCGCGACCCTGGGCCGGTTCGACTTCGCCTATCTGGACCCTCCCTACAACCAGCACCGGTACGACTCCAACTACCACATCTGGGAGACGCTCGTCCGGTGGGACGAGCCCGATCACTACGGAGTGGCGTGCAAGCGGTCCGACCTGCGGGATCCGGCGAACCGGAGCGACTTCAACGGTCGTCGGACGTTCGCCCCCGCGCTGCGCGACACGATCCTGGCGACCCGCGCCGAGACGGTGGTCGTCTCCTACAACGACGAGTCCTGGGTCGATCGCACCGAGATCGAACAATGGCTCGCCGCAGCGGGGCACCCCGTTCAGACCTGCCTGGCGATCGAGTCGGCCCGTTACGTCGGAGCCCGCATCGGCGTGCACTCCCCCGATGGGCGTCGGGTCGGTCGGCCCGGTCGGCTGCGGAACAACGAGTGGCTCGTGGTCGGGACGCGCGAGGATCTGCTCGCGCCCATCACACGATGCGGCGTTGCTCACGGGTGCACCGTCCTTCCCGCGGGTCGGCCAGCCCCGGCGCACGCCGTCCGTTAGCCGGGACGGAATCACCGGAATTGGCCAGTGGATGGCCGCTTCAGTACAGTTCCCACGCTCGGGGGACGATGGGGATCGGGTGACTGGGTGGTCAGGGGAGAGAGTTTTGGGGATTAGCAGACATGTACGCACAAATCGCGCAACACTAAGCGGCGTGTCGCAGCGTATCCGTATCGTTACCATCGCCTTACTGGCTGTGATGAGCCTGGGGGGCATCACAGCGACCGCGCAGGCCGCGCCGTCGGCCCCCGGCAAGGTGACCTACCCGATGCCCCCGAGGGCTGTTCCCGAGCAACTGCGTCCCGCGGCACAGGCGGCGCTCCCGGGCATCGCCGTCAAGACGACCCGCATCATCGGCGAAGCGATGGACCAACCGGAACTCACCCCGGTCCAGGTGGTCAGCGCCTGGCACATCCGCGCCGCCTTCCGCTCCCTGGGCGCACCCGCGTTCCGCAGCGCCGTGCGCATCGCCTGGCGGGAGAGTCGACTGCTGCCGAACGTGGTCAACGACACCAACTCCAACGGGACCAACGACTGGGGTCTCTTCCAACTGAACGACGGCGGCACCCTGCAGTACGCCGGCGGGGAGCCCGGGGAGTCGGTCCTGCGCCCACGCTGGAACGCGCGCGCCGCCGCCCGCCTCGTCGCCGAGGTCGGTTGGGGCCCGTGGGGCGGCATGCTGGGCGAGTGAGCCCGCACCGCGTCACACCACGTGGGCCCCGGCCCCCGGCGAGACGGCGAACACCTCAGGGGTGATCCCCGTGGCGGCGGCATAGCGCCGGGAGATCCCCACCGCGGCCTGCTCGGCCATCCCCACCTCCACGAGATTGACCGTGCATCCGCCGAAACCGGCTCCCGTCATGCGGGCCCCGATCACCCCGGGGGTGAGCCAAGCCGCCTCGGCC
>CAIWTL010000420.1 GCA_903915555.1 uncultured Micrococcales bacterium
ACGGTGCGCGCGCCGGCGGGGGTGCCAGGGCGAGCGGTCATCTCTGTGGTGGCGCCAGATGGGCGCGGTGATGAGCGCGCTGACCTCTTCACCTATGGCGCTCAGCCCGTCCTGCGCGCCGCTACCCCCCGCCGCGTCCCCGTGTGGGGAGGGACGCGCGTGGTGGTGGAGGGGGGGGACCTCGGAGGTGGTGTCAGCGTCCGCGTGGGGGCGCGGGAGGTGGAGCGGGCCACCCTGCTCGCGGATGGCTGTGACGCCCTCCTTGAGCTCATCGCCCCAGCGGGTGAGGGTGAGGGCCTCCCCCTCTCTTTCACCAACGCTCAGGGCGTGAGCGCCACCCTCCCCGACGCGATCGATTATGTGAGGCCTACCCTGACCCCCCCCGAGGGCCTCCGCGCGATCCGCCGTGCGACCCATCTCGGCGGCCAGCAGCATGAGGCCCCGGCCCTGTGTGCCCAGGACCTTGCGGCCGAGCAGGTCGAGGCCCTGGATCCCGTGGGTACCCTCGTGGATCGGGTTGAGCCGGTTGTCGCGGTAGTGCTGCTCCACGTCGAAGTCACGCGTGTAGCCGGCGCCCCCGAGTACCTGGATGGCGAGGCTGTTGGCCTCGAGACACCATTGCGACGGCCACGACTTGGCGATGGGCGTGAGAACGTCCAGCAAGAGCTGCTTGTCCGCGACATCGGATCCCTCGTCGGACAGGGCGTCCAGTTCATCGACCAGCCGCCAGGCGTAGAGGCCCAGCGCGAGCCCGCCCTCGACGTAGGACTTCTGCGCCAGCAGCATCCGGCGGACGTCCGCATGGTCGATGATCGGCACCTGGGGTCCCGACTGCGGCTGCCCGAGGGCCCGGCCCTGGAGCCTGTCCTTCGCGTAGGCCAGCGACTTCAGGTAGCCCGTGTAACCGAGGGCGGTGGCACCCATCCCGACGCTGATCCGGGCCTCGTTCATCATGTGGAACATGTACGGCAGACCGCGGTTCTCCTCCCCGACGAGGTAGCCCACCGCACCGGCCTGGCCCTCCGGGGTGAAGGCGCCACTGCCGAACACCGGCGCCGTGTTGACCGTCCCCCGGAAGCCCATCTTGTGGTTGATGCCCGACAGTACGACGTCGTTGCGCTCCCCGAGCGACCCGTCGTCGGCGACGAGGTACTTCGGGACGATGAACAGCGAGATCCCCTTGGTCCCCGCCGGTGCTCCGGGGATCTTGGCGAGCACCAGATGCACGATGTTCTCGGTCATCTCGTGGTCGCCACCGGAGATCCACATCTTCTGGCCGAACAGCCGGTAGGTGCCGTCCGCCTGCGGCTCGGCGCGGGTCGTGATGTCGGCCAGGTTCGATCCGGCGTCCGGCTCCGACAGCGCCATCGTCCCGCTGAACCGTCCGGTCAGCATGGGGTGCACGAACCGCTCCACCTGCTCCTCGGACCCGTGGGCGAGCAGCAGCCGGGCATTGCCCAGCGTCAGCATCTCGTATCCGGCAGTGGCCGCATTGGCGGCGCCGAAGAGCGTCATGCAGGCCCCGTACACCGAGTTCGGGAGCCCGAATCCGCCCTGCTCCTCGGTGAGCGGTGCCGCGATCAGGTCCGCGGCGGCGAAGGCGCGCAGTGCCTCGGCCGCTTCCGGGAGGGTCGTCACCTTCTCCCCGTCGAAGGTCGGCTCCGCGGTGTCCCCGAGCCTGTTGTGGGGGGCGAAGTGTTGCTCCGCCAACTGCTCCGACAGGTCCAGGAGGCCGTCGAAGGTCTCCCGGGAGTGCTCTGAGAAGCGCTGGTACCCGGTGAGGCTGGGCACGTCCAGCCACTCGTAGAGCAGGAAGTCCAGGTCACGGCGGGAGATCAGGTCGGGCACGGGGCCTCCAGAAGTCGGGAGAACCCGAGGCTAACCCGCCG
>CAIWTL010000421.1 GCA_903915555.1 uncultured Micrococcales bacterium
ATCAGGGCGTCGTTGTGGCCACCGGCGACGAAATGCATGATCACCAGGGGATTGGCCACGGACAGCCAGACGGCCTTCGCCTCGCTGATGCCGTGTTGTCTGGCGAGCCGGGGCACCGCCCACAGCATGAGCCCGATGCCGACCACTGCGAGGAACCGGAACATGATGGCACCCAGGTAGGCCTGGGAACCGCTGAAATCCGCGACCCCCCGGGCGAGCAGCAGGAAGAAGGGCCCGTAGGGCGTGGGAGTCTCCCCCCACATGGGATCGGCTCCGAAGGTGAACCAGCCCGGCAGGACCGCGACCCCCGTGGAGTAGGGGTCGTACCCCTCCATCAGCAGGCGTCCCTGGCCGAAGTAGCTGTAGACGTCCCGGCTGAACAAGGGCGGCGTCAGCAGCAGCGGCAGGGACCACAGCCCGACGAGGGCCGCCATGCGGGTGCTGTCCCAGCGGCGCCCCGACAGCAGGTCATAGCCCACGACCAGCCACGTCTGCAGGAGGATCGCCACCCCGACGAAGATCATGAGACGCGACAGGATCAGACCGGGAGAGGTGTCCCGCAGCACGTCGACGAGCGGCCAGGAGTGCACCACGGTCTCGAGGGGCAGCCAGCCGACCCCGAACGCGCCGACCCCGATCAGCGTCGTGCCCAGCAGGCCGGGCAGGCCGTAGCGGGCGAGGAACTCGGGCCACGGGTCGGCGGCTGCGACGGGTTGGGTGGCCACCGGACGAGTCTACTTGCGCGGCAGGACGAGCCTGGGTCCCCCGATCCCGTGGGCTGCTGCGCGGCTCTGTCCGGCGGGCATACCGCGGTCAGCCGCGCGGGCCGGTGATGCGTTCCGCCGCCAGCCGACCCGACACCAGCACCATGGGAACGCCGACGCCGGGGCGCGTGCCCGACCCGGTGAACACGACGTTGTCGCCCCACAGGTTGCCGGGACGGAAGGGTCCGGTCTGCCAGAACGTGTGCGCCGACGCGAACGGGGCGCCTGCCGCCATCCCGCGCTCCAGCCAGTCCTGCGGCGTGGTGAGGTGCTCGACCTCGATGCCGTCGCCGAAACCGACATAGCCGCGTCGCTCGAGGGTCTCGACCATGTGGTCGCGGTAGCGCGGCGCCTCACGGTCCCAGTCGATCGACGCCGTCGCGTTGGGCGTCGGGAACAGGACGTAGTAGGCGTGCTTGCCGGCGGGCGCCAGACCGGGATCGTCCCGGTTGAGGTGGGTGACCATGAGGCTCGGGTCGCTCATGAACTTCTTGGTGTCGATCAGTTCCTCGAAGGTCCCGCGCCACGATGCGCCGAAGTGGATGTTGTGGTGAGCCGTCGCGGGGTAGTGACGGTCGGACCCGACCAGGAGCACCGCTGCCGAGGGGGAGTAGTCCAGTCGTCGGATCGACCACGGCTCGCGGCCCAGCAGATCGCGGTGGGCGACGGGAAGGTCGGCGTTGACGACGACCACGTCGGCCTCGATCCGCTCACCGTCGTCGGTGATGACAGCTGTCGCGCGGCGACCGTCGTGCTCGATCGACGCGACGTTCGTCCCGTACCGGAACGACACCCCGTGCTTCGCGGCGGCACCGGCCATGGCGACGGGGATCTCGTGCATGCCGCCGCGCGGAACGCTCACGCCCGCGACCGAGTCCATGTACGAGATCACCCCGTAGATCG
>CAIWTL010000422.1 GCA_903915555.1 uncultured Micrococcales bacterium
CAGACCCAGGTGTGGGTGAACCCGGGCTGCGCTGCGGCGCGCCCGCCGGTCTACGCCGCCACTCACATCCGTGATGCCCTGCTGCGCATCGAGCAGGAGTGCGAGGCCTGGGAGGGATTCTTCCTCGCACGCGGAATCGATGTCCTTCGCATGTCCTACGAGGAATTGCTCGCGGATCCAGAGGTGTGCATCGACGCGGTGTTCGCGCATCTTGGGACACCGCGCACCGCGGTTCCGCCTCGGGCGTTGCCGAGGCTGAACGCACGGGCGGACGATCTCGTGGAGTCGTGGTCCGCGCGGTACCGTGACGAGGTGGTCGACACTTGACCGGTGGTTCCGCTAGGGCTGCTGTCGAGTAGTGGGCTGTCGAGGGTGAGGAGAGGGACATGGGGCTTCGGGATCGGATGCAGGACAGGCGCGAGGAGCGTCGGGGTGACGACAACGTTCACTTCCAGATGCGGCAGAAGTTGGCGTCCATCGGCGACGACTATTGGATCCAGGACCAGGCGGGCACTCGTGTCTACAAGGTCACCGGAACGGCGTTGCGGATCCGCGAGACTCTGATCTTCGAGGATGCGCAGGGCAACGAACTGGCGAAGATCCAGGAGCGCAAGCTGCGCGTCCGGGACACGATGAACATCGAAGATGCCGCCGGGAACACCATCGCCACGGTGAAGAAGGCGATGATCACGCCGCTCCGCGATCGGTGGCATGTGTCGATGGGCGAGGGTCCCGACATCGACATCAAGGGCAACATCCTGGATCACGAGTACACCCTCGAGATGGACGGCAGGAAGGTCGGCGAGGTCTCGAAGCGTTGGGTGCGGTTGGCAGACACCTATGGCGTGGAGGTAGCCCCCGACCAGAACCCGGTGGTGGTCCTGGCCATCACCGCCGTGCTCGACGAGATGGCCCACGAGGGTCGCTGACCCGCCGTTGTGCGGGCACGATTCACCTGCCGTTGCCGCGTCTGCCGCCATGTTCGACGCTGCCTGACGTCACGGCTCGTCCCTCTCGCCGTCGATGCGGCTGATCAGATCACCGGCGAAGCCCGCCCCTGCCTCGGCCAGGATGTCGAAAGAGAAGTCGACCCCTGCGCGTTCGAGGTCCTCGACCTCGTCGGGGTGGGCGGACGTTGCGGCGATCTTGCCGTCGAACCCGCGGTCCCGCAGATGCGCGACCGCTGTCCGGTTGGACTCGTAGGAAGGCATGGTCAGCAGGACCCACTGAAGCGTGGGAACCAGGTCGTTGGCGCGCGACCAGAAGTCGGTGTCGGTGGCATCTCCCGCCACGATGCGGCGACCCGACTCCGCCTGCCCCTCGATGACGACGTCGTCGGAGTCGACGCCCAGCACGTGGCCCGGGAACCGGCGTTCCATCGCGTCGTAAGCGCGACGCCCCATGCGGCCCATGCCGAAGACGATGACCTCCGTGCCCTCGACCGCCAGGTCTTCGTCGCCGGGTAGGCGACGAGTCGATTCGTGACTCTTCAACCGGGTGTGCCATCTGCGGTACAACTGCTCACCACGCTGGGCGAGCGGAGCGCCGACGACGAAGGAACCGGCGATGAGGACCGCCACCATCGAGAGGACATCGTCGGGGATCCACCCTGCCGTTCCGGCGGCGAGGATCACGACGAGTCCGAACTCGCTGTAACTGGTCAGGTCGAGACCGGCCTGCCAGGAGGTTCTCGCCCGGAGGTTGGTGCGGGTGAACAGCCAGAAGTACACCACCGGCTTGAGTGGCAGCACGATCAGGAAGAGGCAGGCGACCAGCACTCCGCCCCACGTCGGGAGGGCGTCGATCCCGATGCTGAGGAAGAACGCCACGAGGAACAGGTCCTTGAGCGACGCCATGCTGCGGTTCAGTTCGCCGGCTCGTGGATTCGTGGTCAGGAGCAGACCCATGACGAGCGCGCCGAGATCCGCCTTGAGCCCCACGAGGTTGAAGAGCGCCGCGCCGCCGAGTGCCGCGGACACGGCGAAGAGCATGAGCAGCTCCCGGTGTCCGACCCGGTCCAGCAGCTGGTTGAGGACCGGGCGCAGGACGACGAGGAGCGGGATCAGCGCGAGAGCCCAGACACTCGGGGTCTTCCCGGCGGAGAAGACGAGGAAGAGGACCGCGAAGACGTCCTGCAGGATAAGGATGCCGATGGCGATCCGACCGTGACCCGAACTCGCGGCTCCTAGGTCGTCGAGGACCTTGACCGCGAACACCGTGCTGGAGAAGGACAGGGCGAAGCCGATGATGAGGGCGTCGGACTGGTCGATCCCCGCCAGCGGCCCCAGGCCCAAGAAGATGGCGAGCGACGCCACCGCCGAGAGGAGTGCGGTGAAGATCACCAGTTGACTCGTCCCGACGATCCACACCGTGGGGCGGCGGAACAGCTTCAGGTCGAGCTTCAGCCCGATGCTGAACAACAGAAGCCAGATCCCCAGGTCGGCCATCTCGGTCAGGAAGGGACCACCTTCGGCGCCCAGGGCGTTCAGGGCGAAACCTGCCCCGAGGTATCCGACGAGAGGAGGCAACCCCACCGAACGCGCCAGCAGCCCGGCCAGGAGGGCGACGATGATCCACGCGGGATCGGCGAGGGAGACCTCGAGGCTGGGCACAGCCCGACCCTAGCCCCAATCCACCCGGCCCCTCCGGGTCGAAGGGTGCCCGACATGGGCTGGGCCGGTGAAGAGTGCCCGGCTGCCGGAACGATCCGGCCACGGGTGACCGCATCCCGCTGCTCGTCGGGGGAATCCATGCCGTGTCACACCCGATCCGATCCACAGGAGCCCCCCGATGATGGCATTCGACGTTCTGCCCACCCACCGGCACGAGACCACGGTGCGCCGGTCGTCCGCCCGTCCTCCGCTGCCGAAGCCGCGCCTACGGCGCAACGGCTCGGCTGTCGCGAGTGCGCTGCTCGTCGTGGCCTCCCTCGCCGGACTCGGTGCCGGCAGTGCCGCCCTCGCCGACGCGTCCCCCGGGTTGACCGCGCCGCAGCAGGAGGAACTGCACCACTCCCGCACCGGTTGCCTGACGCCCGCGTGTCCGGCCTGACCGGTCCTGTGACAGCCGCAGCCACGCCACCGATCAGCAGCGAGGCATCGCTGATCTCCCGCCCCGACACGGCATGGGGACGCGCATGGTCTCGCGCAGCCAGGGGCGGTAGTAGCTGACCTTGGAGTAAATGCCCGGGTAGGGCTTCCAGCCGCAGCCCGCTCCCCAACTGACCACTCCGACCAGGACCTTCCGGTCACCGACCAGCCGGACGAGGGGACCGCCACTGTCCGCCGTGCAGGTGTCGCGCGGGACCGGTTCCAGGTGTGATGCGCACAGTTGCCGCTCCGGGTAGGTGGCTCTGCCGCTGGGCCGGTAGACCTCCTGGCACCCCCCCATGCCCCGGGCTGTGAGGTCGACCTGCCGCAGCGTTCGGGAGTTCGCCTCCGGCTCCAGGCAGCTGCCGATATCGTTGGGTGGGATGACCCGCATGCAGCCCCAGCCGAATGCCCGTACCGGTGAAGACTCCGGTGGGTCCTGGCTGGGGCGGGCCATACCGATGGCAGGGGCCGTGGTGGGGGTGGAGAGTCTGAC
The DNA here is from genome assembly GCA_903915555.1 of uncultured Micrococcales bacterium. Taxonomy (GTDB): domain Bacteria; phylum Actinomycetota; class Actinomycetes; order S36-B12; genus CAIWTL01. Next base: position 3,586 of record CAIWTL010000422.1, read on the forward strand.
CAGGGCGATGTCGTCGCGGGGATTCCGTCCCGCGTCGTAACCGGGATGGATCTCGACCCGATCCACATCGAGGCGCTCGCCGCCGTCGCTGGTCAGGTCATGACGCTTGGCGACCGCCTGGAAGGTTGTGGACCTGCGCGCCCGCAGATCGGCGGGGTTGCGGCGCGAGACGCTCACGCAGTGGGCCGCCGTGACGACCCACCGGGGTGCGACCACGGATGCGCCGCAGAAGGCTGTCAGATCCCGGTCCGGTTCCCCGGCAGGAACCAGCGCGACGGTGAACCGCCAAGGGTCACGGGCCTCCTCACCGTTCGTGATCCGCGGGGCGGTGGGGCCTTGAGCCGCTGCGGGTGAGGAGGAAGTCAGTGGGGTGCTTGCCCACGCGGTGGGCAGCGAGAGAGGTATCGCGATCAGCGGCACTACCAGGAGCGCCCAGCGGTGTTTCAACACACCGTGACTGTGGCACCTACCGCCAGCAGCGTCAACGCCGGACACACGTCGCGCAGCCGCGGATATCGACATAGTCATGCGAGCGGGTGGGGAAGGGTCTAGAACAGGAGCACGTCCGTCTGGGAGGTTCGCATGCATCTTCGTCCGCTGCCGACAGTGATAGCCTGCGGCGTCCTCGCCGTCGGTCTGATGGCGATCCCGGTCCGGGCAGGTGTCGGATCCAGTTGGACCACCGAGCAACAACTGTGGTCGACCAGCAGTTCCGCCACCCAGGTCGCTGTCGCCACGTCCGGCAACGGTCAGAAGTCCACCGTCATCGCCGGCGGGAAATTCTCCGACTGGACCGGACAGTCCTGGGCCAAGGGCAAGAAGTTCCCCCAGGCGGACGAGATGGACAACCCCGACATCCAGTGGGACTGGAAGGGCAAACGGACGCTGGCCACCTGGGACGGCGAGGACAACGAAGGTGTGGCGGACCTCTACCGCGCGACGCGCACCAATGGTGGCGCCTGGGCGACGCAGATGTACGGCACGGGTGCGGGTGAGGCGCGGCTGGCCCTACGTGACAAGTTGGCCGTCTCCGCCTGGTACAACATGGAATCGGATTTCGGCACCACCGATGCCGTCAATGTGGCGACCTGGGACGGCAACTGGAGCGCCGCGACGAACCTCACGCTTCCGGCGGGGGACCTGCCGTCGGTGGGATCGCCCCGGGTTGCGGTCGATGGTGTCAGCGGGACGGCCGTAGTGGTCTGGCAGCAGGGCCCGGCTCTGCAGGTCTCGTTCTGGGACGGAGCGGACTGGTCAGCACCCGTGTCCGGTGCGCCGGGCCGCGTCCCCCTGGCCGTGCAGCTCGATGAGTCGGGCGTCGCCGCCATCGTCACCGCCCGGGAGACAGCACCCCAGCAGCAGGCCATCGAGGTCGTGCGGACCGACCAGGTCGGACCGCTGCAACTGCCGGTCACCCCGCTCGGAAACACGACCGCCGCGACCCCCTCCCTGGTGACGGCGGACCTCAGCACCGACGGAACCGTGGGGCTGGTCCAGTACGACGACGCGAGCTCGTCCACCGCGGTGGTGGGCACCTGGTCGGCGACGGCCCCTTACGCGCTGCGGAACTGGGGCGACGCCAACGTCGACGCGGACCTGGCCGCCGCCGGCACTGCGGCACTCGTCACGCTGATGCCGTCACCGAACAGCAGCAGCGGCAAGAAGGTCCGTACCAGTTTCTGGAAGGGCTCTTCCTGGTCTGGTCTGAAGCAGGTCGGATCCTGCAAGGACAAGCAGGTGGCTGCCGGCGTCGCGCCGCAGGGTGACGTGATGACCGCCGCGTGGGCCTGCGGCCACATCCATGCGACGCGGAGCCCGAAGGTGCCCGGTGCCATCAAGAATCTGTCCGGCAGGATCAAGGGCAGCAAGGCCACCATCACGTGGAAGGCCGCCTCGAACTCGCTCAACTACGGCTACAAGATCAAGGGGCCCAAGGTCAACGCCCAGTGGCTGACCGTCGACGACCCCAAGGTGTCGGTGCCCGTCAAGAAGGGGGCCGACTACAAGGTGTCGGTCCGGGGCCAGAACGCCGGCGGTGTCGGTCCGGTGGCCACCACCAAGATCTCCTAGTCGCCGGACCCGTACGACGGGTCACAGGGCCGCGGGCATCACCGAGCACTTCGTCCCGGGGCCCTTGCAGCGCGGATGGGAGCATGGACACAGGCGGACAACTGGACGGCGGACGTCGTCGACGCCGAGACTCACCATCTCGCAGAACGGCGGGTGGCCGCCGGAACCGGCACACCGGAGGGGTGGGAGAACACGGTCGCCCTTGCAGAGGCGACAGGGGCAGAGGTCCTCTCCCCTTCG
>CAIWTL010000423.1 GCA_903915555.1 uncultured Micrococcales bacterium
AAGACCCAGCCCATCGCGGTCCGCGACATCCTCTACTACCTGGTCAATGCAGCCACGGTGCCCGGCGAGATCAACCGCGCCTACGACGTCGGCGGACCGGATGTCATGACCTACCAGACGATGATGCAGGATTTCGCCTCCGTGGCGGGCCTGCGGCCGCGCGTGATCCTGCCGATCAATCTGCTCAGCCCCGGCCTGTCGAGCCACTGGGTGGGTCTGGTGACACCGGTTCCGCGCGGGATCGCGCGACCCCTGGTGGAGTCGCTGAAGGTTCCCGTGGTGTGCCGTGATCACTCGATCGCCGACATCATCCCGGATCCGGCTGAGGGGCTGCTGCCCTACAAGACTGCGGTGGGCCTCGCGCTTGCGCGGGTTCGGGAGGCCAACGTCACCACCCGGTGGTCGAGCGCATCGGTCAAGGGGGCGCCCGCCGAACCGCTGCCCACGGACCCGGACTGGGCCGGGGGCTCCCTGTACACCGACGACCGCGAGGTCACGGTCACAGCCACACCGGAGAACACCTTCGCTGTCGTCGAAGGCATCGGCGGCGACAACGGCTACTTCGCCGGCAACTGGCTGTGGGAACTGCGCGGGGCCGCCGACCGAGTCGTCGGCGGGGTCGGACTGCGCCGCGGGCGCCGCGACCCGAACCACGCCCGGGTGGGGGACGCCCTGGACTTCTGGCGCGTCGAGGAGAATATCCCGCCGCGCCTGCTGCGGCTGCGCGCGGAGATGAAGCTCCCGGGCCTGGCATGGCTCGAGTGGCACGTCGATCCCGCCGGTAGCGGATCCGTGCTGCGCCAGAAGGCCACCTTCTATCCACGCGGCCTCGCCGGTCACGCCTACTGGTGGGCCGTCGCACCCTTCCATGCCTTCGTCTTCGGCGCCATGGTGCGCCGCATGGCTGCCGCCGCGGAGACGCGGCAGGCCGTGCAGGACCGAGCCGACGGGGCCGGCTCGGACTCGACCGCCTCCGACTCGACCGACTCCCCGACCCCGGCCGCCGCCTGACCGCAGACCGCCGGCACCGGCGAAGGGCGCACCTGGCCGGCACGCAGGTACCGATCGGTCGTGCGGTGGACGGCCAGGCGGCACTACCGTGCTGACATGTTCGAACTCGCCGAGCTGCGGATCCATGACGCTGCTCCGGTGGGCACGGCCGCTGATGTCGTGCGACGCACAGCCACGGAGGTGGGCGTCCTCGCGTCGGATGCCGACGCGCTCGCGCAGACGGCGGTCGAACTCGTCGAGCAGGCGAGGGCGCGGGAGTGGTTCGGGGAGCAGCCTGATCCTGTGTCGGTGAGGGTCATGATCAGGGGTCCCCGGCTGCAACTGGAGGTGCGTGACACGCGCATGCCGGTACCCGCCGAGCCGATCACCCCGGCGGTGCCCGGACCCGTCACCGTCCATCGCGACTTCTCCGGGGGTAACGTCGTGCGCTGCGGCATGCCGCTCGTGGCCGACCTGGCGTGGCTCGCCGGCGAGACCCGCATCCCCCCGGATGCCCAGGTGGTCGGCGAGGCCGTCGCTAACGCCGTGGTGTTCCGGGCCGCCACCCCTGAGGACGCCAAGGGCATCATCCGGCTCACGTACCGCTGCTACGGCTACTCCCATCCCCTCATGGGGGACCCGGACTCCGTCGCCCGGGAACTGGCATCGGGTCGGATGATCAGCCAGGTGGCGGTCAGCGGCAGTGAGGTCATCGGACACGTGGCGCTGGTGGGTGACGGCGGTGACGGCATTCCGGAACTGGGGCGCCTCATCGTCGATCCGCGGTTCCGCAGTCACCATGTCGCCGAGCGACTCGTCGCGGACATCGTCCCGCGCGGTGCGGCTGCTGGGCTGTCCGCGGCATGGGGGGAGGCGGTGGTGAACCATCCCTTCTCCCAACGGGTGGTCACGGAGATCGGAGGCGTGGCCGTCGGAGCGCTGCTCGATGCGATCCCGCCGCTCACGATGGCGGGGATGCCCGACGCCTCCCAGCACCGCCAGACCCTGCTGCCGATGATCGTGCCGCTCAACGGGTCGCCGGCTGGCGCGGCCTTTCTTCCCGAGCACCTCCACGAGGTCTACCTCGACGTCACCGAACGTCTGGGATTGGTCCGCACGGTGACCGACAACGACCGGGTGGCGCATGGCCACACCCAGATCCGGGTCACCGCCAACCCGGTCGCGGGAAACGTCCGTGTCGAGGTGCTGCGGGTGGGCGCCGATGGGGTGGAGGTCGTGCTCGACGCCCTGGCGGCAGCCAACGCAGAGCATGCCGCCGTTCGCTATCTCGACATCTCGCTCAGTGACCCCTGCGCTCCCTACAGCGTGCGGACCGCGGAGAAGTACGGCTACAGCTGGGCGGCGCTACTCCCGGACGATGGTCGGGCCGGTGATGTCCTACGCATGCAGTACA
>CAIWTL010000424.1 GCA_903915555.1 uncultured Micrococcales bacterium
ACACCGCAGTCGCGCCGGCGTTCCCCAGTAGCGGGTTGTCGACATCCGTCGCGACCAGCACCCGGACCCTGGCCAGCCGGCGGCGGGCCTCCGCCAGATCGATGCGGGAGATCTGCCCGATCACCGCGGGCCCTCCCGCCAGGTCGACAAGGTCATCCCGGGCATCCCAAGCCCGGGCGCCGAGGGCGGCGAGCAGCCCAGCACCTCCATCGTTCGTCGCCGACCCACCGAGCCCCACGACCACCGTGACCGCGCCCGCGTCGATGGCTGCGGCGACGATCTCCCCCACACCGACAGACGACCCTGTCAGGGGATCCGGAACACCCGGCAGATCATGCCCGTTCGCCTTGGCCGCCTCCACGTACCAGGTGTCCGCGGTAGCGAGAACCGTCGCCGAGACCGGGTCGCCCCACGGGCCTGCGACATCGACGGTGCGGACCACTCCCCCGAGAGACTCGGAGAGGCAGTCCAGGAACCCGGGGCCGCCGTCGGACAGGGGGACTTTCAGCACGTCGTCGTCGGGCCGGACGGATCGCCAGCCACGTTCGAACGCTGCCGCCGCGGCGGGAGCACTGATGGAACCCGCGAACTTGTCGGGGGCGACGACGACCCGCATATCGGCTCAGGAGCGGTCGGCCAGCTCGCGCAGGGCGGCGCCGGAGACCCGGTTGACGGTCCAGTCCCCCATCCACTCCGCGCCCTGGCTGCGGTAGAAGTCGATGGCAGGGGTGTTCCAGTCCAGGACCCACCACTCGAGTCTCCCGTACCCGCGATCGACGCACTCACGCGCCAGTCGTGCCAAGAGCGCTCGTCCATACCCCTCGCCGCGGTACCGCTCCCGCACGAAGAGGTCCTCCAGATAGATGCCGTGCCGTCCCAACCACGTCGAGAAGTTCAGGAACCACAGGGCCATCGCGGCCAGTTCACCGTCCCCGTCGATCACGTAGCAATGCACGGCGGGGCGACCCGACGGCGTCGTGTCGCCGCCGAACAGCGCGTCCCGGATCTGATCCTCGGTGGCCATCGCGGCGTCCGGTTCCCGCTCGTACTCGGCGAGCTCGCGGATCATCCCGACGATCTGCGGCACATCTGACGGGGTTGCCGGCCTGATGGATGGACGCACCCGGTCAGGGTGCCATGTCGACGGCCTGCGAGCATGCCCGGCAGAGCCCGACCAGCTCGACGGTGTGGGACACGTCCGAGAACCCTTCACGTTCCGCGACATCCCGTGCCCATCTCTCGACCGACGGAGCCGCCACCTCCACCGTCGTGCCGCAGCCGCGACAGATCAGGTGATGGTGGTGTCCTGAACTGCAGGAACGGTAGAGGGTCTCCCCATCCGGTCGGACCAGAACGTCGACCTCCCCGCCTTCCGACATCTTCCCGAGGGCCCGGTAGACAGTGGCGAGTCCGACGCGTTCCCCGGCCGCTCTGAGTTCCGCGTGCAACTGTTGAGCACTCACGAACTCGGCGCTGCTGTCCAGCGCCGCCCGCACCGCCACCTGCTGACGGGTCGTGCGCCCCTCGGAACTCATGCGGGGTGGACACAGGTGGGACAGGAACACCGTTCACACGTGCAGTTCGCGCACGAGTCGGCACACGAATCACACGCACACACCCGGTGGTTGCATGTGGGACAGGCGCAGTCCCGACAGGCACACGTGGCGCAGGAGCAGGTGGGACAGTTGCCGCACGAACACGTGTGGCACTCGTCGTAGTGCCCGTCGTGTTCACGGTGCATATGGTCACCGTGGACGTAGTCCACATGGTTGCCGTGGATGACGGCGGTATGGCCGCAGCCGGGCCCGTGGGTGTGCGAGTGGGTCTCGGCCGGGGCATGCATGGTCATCGGTTCTCCTCCTCGACGTGGGTGAGGGCATCGGTGATGATGTGCTCGATGTGGGAGTCGTCGATGCGGTAGACCATCTCCCTGCCCCGCCGCTGCGCCGAGACGATGCGGCCGTACCGCAGCGTGCGCAGGTGTTGGGAGACGAGGGCCTGGCTGTGCCCGAGGGCGTCGACCAGGTCATGCACGCAGCGGGGACCGGCGACGAGTTGACCCAGGATGGCGAGCCTCACCGGCGCCCCCAGCAGACGGAAGAGTTCCGCCGTGGCGATCAGGTCGGGGTCGCTGGCGGATCGGGTGCTCAGCGCGGTGGACATATCAAAATATTAGCAACTGTTGATATGTCGGCTCAGCGACGGCTCCGGACACCGCCGATCCCGGCCGCGAGCACGAAAGCCCCCAGCGCCAGGAGCACGATCGTCGGCCCCGGGGGCAGGTCCGCGTAGAAGGAGAGCACGAGCCCGGCACACGACGACACGACGCCCACGGCGACACCGACGGTGGCCGTACTCGCGAAGGAACGGGTCAGTTGTCCGGCGGCGGCGATGGGGACGATCATGATCGCCGAAACCAGGAGGAGCCCCACCGTCCTCATCCCGATCACCACCGTGACGGCCGTGAGCACACTGAGGAGAACCCCCATCACCCCCGTCCTGACCCCCTGCACGTGCGCGAGATCCGGGTCCAGGGACACGAGGAAGAACTCCCTCCCGAAGACAGCCAGCACCACGGCGGTGCCCAACGCCGCGACGCCCAGAACCACGAGATCAGCCGATCCCACCGTCGCCAACGATCCGAAGAGGTACTGATTCAGCGCGGCCGAGCCGCCCTCCGGCGACAGCGATGCGAGCAGGACGCCCCCCGCGATACCGCCGTAGAAGACCAACGCCAGCGCGACGTCGCCCACCGTACGGCTCCTGGTGCGGATCAGTTCGACGGTGAGGGCCCCGATGACAGCGACGACGAGTGCCGTGATCACCGGCTGCGTACCCACGAGGAACGCGAGTCCCACACCGGTGAGCGCCACGTGACCCATCCCGTCGCCGAGGAGGGCCAGTCGGCGCTGCACGAGGAAGACCCCGATGAGCGGCGCGAGCAGCCCGACGATCAGCGCCGCCAGCAGGGCGCGCTGCATGAAGTCGTAGGACAGGATGCTCATGCGCTCCACCCCGGGGTTGAGTCGCGCGGGTCGGGTTCCGGGTCGTGGTGTCCGTGGGGGTCGCGGAGGGTGTCGGGAGGCGGTGGGGGTCCGTCGTAGAGGACGGAGCCGCCGGGACGACGGCCTAGCACCACCACCCGGGAGACCAGGTCCTCGAGGACACCCAACTCGTGGCTCACGAGAACGACAGTGGCACCGGCGCCGGACAGGTCCGCCAACAGACCCCGGAGCAACGCGACGCTCTCGCGGTCGACCCCGGCCGTCGGCTCATCCAGCAGGAGGATGTCGGCGCCCTTGACCATCACCGCGGCGATCATCACACGGCGCTGCTGGCCGCCGGACAACGTGTGGAAGGAATCGGATCGCCGGTGCCACAGGTCGACCCGCTCGAGGGCGGTACGGATGCGGTCCGAACCGTGGCGGGGGCGACGCAGTCGACGACCCGGATCGATCATGCCCGCCGAGACGACCTCCCGTACCGAGACGGGGACGGCACCCGAGGCAACGAGGTGCTGGGGGACGTAGCCGAGACGTGGCCAATCCCGGAACTGTCGCACCGGGACTCCGAGCACCTCGAGGGTTCCGGTGCTGAGCGGCTGCAGACCGAGCAGGGACCGCAGCAGGGTCGTCTTACCCGTGCCGTTCTGCCCGAGCAAGGCGAGGAACTCGCCCGCCGAGACCGTGAGGTTGACCCCGCGGAGGATCTCGTCGCCGCCGAGCTCCACTCCACCGCCCGTCATGCGGAACGGCGGCGGGCTCACCGGCACGGCTGGCCGGCGACCACCGTCTGCAGGTTCTGCGCCATGACGGACAAGTATGTCGCGTCACTGCCCTCGGGGAGGCCTTCCAGCGGATCCAGTACGGCCGTCTGCGCGCCCGTCTCA
>CAIWTL010000425.1 GCA_903915555.1 uncultured Micrococcales bacterium
CGGCTGCCGGGCCACCATCACCGACCTCGACCACGTGATCCCGTTCCCCACAGGCTCCACCACAGCACGGAACCTCGGGCCGTTATGCCGACGCCACCACAGGCTGAAAACCTTCACCCGCTGGAGGCAATCCATCCACCCCGACCCAGACGACCCGCCAGCTCAGCTACGCACCCCGATTTCTGACCCCCTGTGCACCAGACCAGCCCCGCACGGGGCTGACCTGCGGTCACCCCCGACCGGGTGGACGTGGACCAGCCCCACCGGCATCACCCACACCGACCACCCCGAACCACCCCTGGACTGACGGCCCCTCGGCTGACGACCCCTCGGCTGACGGTCCCTCGGCTGAGCCCCCGTGGGAGGACGGGGTCGAGTGCCGTGCCGGGTTCACCGGGAGGACCGCGGGGACGTGGCACTAGGCTCGCGGGATGCCGTCCGACGAACTCGTGCTCGAGACCCAAGGGACCGCGGTCCACCTGATCCTCAACCGTGCCGACAAGGCCAACGCCCTCACGCAGCAGATGTGGGACGACCTCCCACGTCTCGTCACCCACGCCGAACAGACCCCGGGGGCGCGGGTGCTGGTGCTGCGATCGGTGACCGACCGGGTGTTCAGCGCCGGTGCCGATGTCGCCGAGTACCGCGAGAACGCGGGCAGCACGCAGTGGGGTCTCGACAACCACGCACGGGTGACGGCAGCCACGCAGGCGCTGGCGGACTGCCGCCTCGCCACCGTCGCCCGTATCGCCGGGCCGTGCGCAGGCGGCGCGGTCGCGCTGGTCACCGCATGCGACCTGCGTTACGCGTCGGCAGACGCGCTGTTCGCCGTTCCCCCGACCCGCCTCGGTCTGGTCTACCCGCAGCCCGACACCGCCCGACTGGTCGACCTGATCGGACCCAGCGCCACGAAGCGCCTCCTGCTGACGGCCGCGCGGATGGACGGAGCGTGGGCACTGCGCGTGGGCCTCGTCGACGACCTGGTCCACCTGGAAGATCTCGATGCAGCGGTCGACCAGGTGGTCGCCCAGATCGCCGGCGGCGCGCCCGTGTCGGTGCGGGCGATGAAGCGCACCGTCGCGCTCGCGACCGCGGGGGTGCACGACGAGAACGACGAGACCCGCGCCCTGCTGACCGAGGCCCTCGAGCACCCCGACCACCGCGAGGGGACCGCGGCGTTCCTGGAACGCCGGACTCCGTTCTTCTCGGAGTGACCGTCAGCCTCCCAGAGCACCGCGCAGTTTCCCGGAAGTGTCCAGGTCGACTTCCGCCGGGCATTTCCGGAAGCTGACCGGAGTACCAGTCACCGAGCCACCTCACGCGGCTCGATGCTCAACGGGAAGGTGAAGAAACCCTCCGGATCGATCATCGACTTGACGTCGCGCAGGCGCTCGTAGTTCGCGCCGTAGTAGGCCTCCTGCCAGCCCTCGAAGGGGTTCTCGATGTAGTTGATGTAGCTGGCCCGTCCGTCGATCGCGTAGGGCGTCAACCGGTCCTTCACCCGCTGCGCCCAGTCCATGCAGGTGGCGGTGTCCGTCTCGTCGTGCCAGTAGATCTTGGCAGTCGCCACATATTCGCCGTCCCGCCACCGGTAGGCGGTGGCATCAGCGGGGATCTCGGTACATGCGGCACCGACGTGATTCCAGTGGAAGACGCTCTTCGACGGAGCCCCGTCCATGAGTTCGCGGACGGCGGTCAACAGATCCGGGGTGATCCGCCCCGGACCGAAGATGAAGCCGACGTGGTAGAAGAACGTGCCGTGCGTGAAGGGATCCCAGACCTTGTCGGCCTCGTCCCACTCGACGAAGACCTGCGGGGACAGCGTGCTCCGTGACGGCGCGAGCCGTGGCGAGAAGATCTCACCGAGCGCTGTCTGACACTGCGCGACACTTCCCAGACCACTGACGGTCATGCTGCCCGTCGTCGGGGCGTCAGCGTCCGGTTTGACCCACACAGCATCGACGGCGACTTCTCGGGGGAGACCCGAGTTCACCACCGCCAGGGCCTCCTCGAAGGTGCCCAGATCGTCCCAGGACAACGACCCGATGGCGATCGGCCCCATCTCGAAGATCCGAAGAGTCATGCTCAGGACGATGCCGAAGTTGCCGCCACCGCCACCCCGAACGGCCCACCACAACTCCCTCAGGTCATCGTCGAGCTCATCGGATGCACTGAGATCCACCACATCACCGGAGGCCGTCATGATGGTCATCGCCACGAGAGTGTCGATGGTCAACCCGAAGGAGCGCGAGAACAGGTTGATTCCGCCCCCCAGCGTGGCGCCACCCACACCGACAGTGGGACAGATACCACCCATGACCATGAAGTTGCGATTGACGGCCGCCAGTTCCTCGTAGACATGCAGCCAGCGGGCTCCGCCGCCGACGCGAACGGTCATGGACTCCGTATCGACCACAACCTCCTGCATGGGGGAGAGGTCAACCATGACCCCGCCCCGGTTGAGGCAATACCCGGCGTAGGAGTGGCCGCCGGACTTGACGGAGAAGGGGACATCGTGCGCCTTGGCCCACTGCATCGCCGCGGCCACATCGGCGACGCTGTGGGCCATGACCACGTATGCGGGACGCCTGTCCGCGTACAACTCGTTGCCGATGAAGGTGGCTTCGTCGTAGGCAGGATCCCCGCGCTCCACCCACGCCTCCGACAACGGCACAGGGCCATCCGATTCCTCTGGGTTCACGTGGTCGGCCTCAATTCATCCTCGCCCGCCGGGCACGCCGCCCAACCGCCCCCCCATCCTCTCAGCGGTGCCGGGTCGTGTCGCGCGCCGCCACGAGACGAGCGTGCGGCCCATGGTCCTGCCACCATCGACCTGTGATGACAGGCCGCGATGTCCGCCAGGTGGCCCGCGTGGCTGCCATCGGCGGCGGCGCGGTCCTGGGGGCGGGAGCGGCCGCGGTAGGAGTCATCGCGGCGCAGGGCCAACAGGCGAAGCGTGAGATCGGACAGCGGCGGAGCGCCGCCCCCTACGACGACGGACGCTACGGCCGGTCGAAGGGGCCGTCCAAGAGGCTCGTGATCATCGGCGACTCCATGGCCGCCGGTCTGGGCGCCGAACGGCCCGATGACACGATCGGCGCGTTCCTGGCCCGACTCGTGGCCGACTACACCGGACAGGGCGTGGTGCTGTCGAACACCGCGGTGGTGGGCGCACGGTCACGTGATCTCGATGCGCAGGTGACGCGCGCCCTCCATTACCGGCCGCACGTCGCGGTCATCATCATCGGCGGGAACGACGTCACGCATCTCGTCCCCCCGGCGACGTCGACGCGGTACCTCCGAGCCGCCGTCACCCGACTGCGCGCCGAGGGTGTCCACGTCGTGATGGGCACGACCCCGGACCTCGCGGCGATCAGGCCGTTCCGCCCCCCGCTGCGCTGGGTCGCCTCCGAGTGGTCCCGGCGGCTCGCCGCCGACCAGGCTGTTGCGGTTGTCGAGGCGGGGGGCCGTGCGGTGTCGTTGGGGGACCTCCTCACGCGGGAGTTCGTCAGCCGACACTGGCAACTCTTCAGCCCGGACCGCTTCCACCCCTCCACGGAGGGCTACGAGGCCGTCGCCCAGGCACTGGCCCCCGCTGTGCTGGCCGCGCTGAGCCGCGGCGAGTCGGGCGAGATCCTGCCCGAGTTGTACTCCCCCACCGTGGAGGCGCCGTTGCGGGAGTTGGCGGCGGCGGCGGCACAGATCCCCGGGACCGAGCTGCGCCCGGCGGGACCGGCCCGCAGTCGATGGGCGCTGGGCCGTCGCCGCCACCTCGACCGGGACGTCCCCGTCCCGGTCCCGACCGAGCCGGCGCCTGAACCGACTGCGATCCCGACCACGACCACGACCAGGACCAGGTGATGATCGGCGGCGCACCCCATCCTTCCGCCGATCCGGCAGAGTAACGTGACAGCAGGACCAGTGAGCACAGCCGGAGACCGGGAGGGCCCATGACGCTGCATCACTCCGAGGAGACCCACCGACAGTTGGTCGAGCGGATCCCCGAGTCGACGGGCAAGGACATGAACGAGTGGTTCGCTGCGCTCGAAGCGGGGCCCTCACTGTCGCGGTTCGACGAACGCGTGAACTGGCTGCGCGCCGAGTACGACCTGTCGCACGGTCAGGCGACCGCCATCGTTCACGAATACGACAAGGTCCGGGCAGCCCGCAAACTCACCTGACCCACCGACGCGACGAGGGCCGACTCCCGGGAGTCGGCCCTCGTGCGTCGTCGGACGGATCCGCAGAAGCGGCGGTCATTCGCGGCTGAGCGCCACCAGGGCCAGCATCCGCAGGATCTCGAGGTACAGCCAGATCAGGGTCACGAGGAGCCCGAAGGACATCCGCCACGACTCGCGCTCCGGCAGGCCCATCTTGATGCCCTGCTCGATGGCAGCGAAGTCCAGATTCAGCGTGAACGCCGCCAGCAACACACCGAACGCGCACAGCAGCAGGCCCAGCGTCCCGACACCGTAGAAGCCCCAGCCGCCGCCGACGCCGAAGAGGGCGGCGACGAAGGACGCGAGCGCGATGACCGCGTAACTGATGAGCGCCACCATCATGACCTTCATGAAGGTCCCGTTGACCTTGATGATGCGGGTCGTGTAGAGCACCAGCATCACGCCGAACGCGACGAGGGTCCCGATGATGGCCTGGGAGATGAGCCCGGTGTACTCGGGGTTGCTCTGCCGGACCAGCCAGTCGTACCACCACGAGATGCCGCCCAGGAACAGGCCCTCGAAGAGGGAGTAGGCCAGGACCAGCGGGGGCTTCACCGACTTCATGAAGGTGTTGGCGAGGCCGAGGCCGAGTCCGATGAGTGCGGCGACCCACGTGATCCACGGCATCGTCGGGGCCAGTTGCCAGCCCACCACGGCAGCGAGGACGAGGACGACGAAGTTGATGCCCGTCTTCATGATCACGTCGTGGATCGTGACGCGCGGGCCGACGTCGACCGGGGCGTACTGCGGCTGGCCCTGGGCTGCCGTGGCGGCATCCACGGTGGCCACGCCGGTGGAAGCCTGCTGGTAGGCGGAGCGGCCCTCGTCGTAGGCGAAGCCGCTGCCGGAGCCGGACGCTTGGTTGTCGATCCTGTTCAGGACCGGATTGCGACTCTGCACTGGTTCACTCCCGTCATGCACCCTGGGGGCGCGTCGCTGTGATGACGTCAGTATGACCGACGCCGCCGACTTCAAGTATGACGCGAAACACGTGAACAGACATTCCGCCGTCAGGTAAGAGGAACATCAGGACCCGCCTGCCGCCCCCACCGGCACAGGAGTAGGTTGGCGTCTTCTCCTTCGAAAGGTGACCCCGTGTCCCGTCTGCGCATCGCCCTGGCCCTCGGAACCGTTGCCGTGGTCCTGTCCGCCTGTTCCAGCACCACATCGTCCGCCCCCTCCACCTCGGACGCGGCGCCCGAGGCCCTGGCCTCGACCGCCCCGAGCCAGGCGCCGCTCACCTCACCGGACGCCTCCCAGGCGGTACCGACGGGGTACACCCCCGAGGTGGCGGAGGCCTTCGTGGACAACTGCACGCAGGCCGCCACCGGCAGTGGGACGGCGCAGTCCACCGCCAAGGCCATCTGCGGCTGCTTCTACCGCGGCCTGGAGTCCACCGTGCCGTTTGAGGAGTTCGTCGCCGCGGACAAGGCCGCCGCGGCGGGCCAAGCGATCCCCGAGGCGTGGCAGCAGATCGGGGCCGCCTGCCAGTCCGACAACAACGCCTTCTGAGTCAACCGGCCAGAAACGGCCGGTGACGTGCCCGGAGTGGGATTCGAACCCACACACCGTCGCCGGCCGGAGGGTTTAAGCCTCCTGCGTCTGCCTGTTCCGCCATCCGGGCGCCGGCATCAGCCTAGCCAGCGGGCCCGGGCGGCACGGCGCCGTCACCGATAGAGCGCCGTCACCGATAGAGCGCCGTCACCGATAGAGCGCCGTCACCGATACGTCTGTCGCGGGTGGACGGCGTGGGGGCCGGCGACCCGGTCCAGGAAGAGCAGGCCGTCGATGTGGTCCAACTCGTGGAGCAGCGCCCGAGCCTCGAAGGCATCCGTGACGACCTCGATCTCGTCACCGGATCCGGGCAGGTACCCCCCCATCGTGACCCGGGTGGCCCGTCGGACGTCCCCCGTGAAGTCCGGCACGGACATGCACCCCTCACGGGCACGCTCCTTGCGGGTCGCACTGACCAGGACGGGATTCACCATCACCAGCGCACCGTGGTCGGCGCCGGTCTTGGGATGACCTCTGACGTCGACGCAGAAGACCCGCCAGGGGACCCCCACCTGGTTCGCAGCCAGCCCCACGCAGCCGGGTGAGACCGCCATCGTCGCCAGAAGATCCGCCGCGAGCGCCACCACCGCCGGGTCGTCCGCAGACACCTCCTGACACCGCCGGGACAGGACGTCACCGGGAGCGGTGACCACGGGCAGCACCCGGCCCGGGGGGAGGTCCGCGCCCGGGAGGCGTGCGGTGCTCAGAGGACGTCCTCGTCGTCGGCGACGAGAGTCGCGTGAACCCCGAGTTCGGACATCCGGCCCTGAAGCAGTTCCGACACAGCGGCCAGGTCGGTGCCCGGCGGGAACACCACGTCGGCTGTCAGGACGTAGAGGTCGGCGCCGAGTCGCGTGCTGAGACCGGTGATGTTGCCCCCGAAGCGCAGCACCACGTCGGTCGCACCCCGGACGATTCCCGGCCGGTCCGCCCCGTGCACCGACATCCTCGCGAGGAGACCGGGGTCGTGCGGCTCTTCCCCGGGCACCGCGATGACCGACACGGTCAGCCCTTCGTCGCGCAGCGGCGCCAAGCGGTCCTCGAGCGCCTGCATGGACTCCTCGTCGGGGAGATCGGCGATGAGGGTCATGGCGAAGTGGCCGCGGAGCAACCCCATCGAGGAGTCCTCGAGATTCCCGTGCAGGTCCGCGATGTGCGCCGTCACCCGGTTCACGATCCCGGGCCTGTCGTGACCGACGACGGTCACTGCGATGGAAGGCATGGTCAGACGGTAAGGCAGCCGCCCCCGCCTTGGCAGACCCTGGGTGCCGGAAACCACTGCAAGGCGGGGACGGTGGTGGGAGGATTCGGCGGGCAGCAACTCACAGCAGGTGGAGGTGGTCGTGGCGGACAAGGTCTTCGCCGCCGAGCGGACCCGTCAGGCGATCGCCGCAGCGGAGAAGGGGGATCTGCAGGACGCCCGGACTCTGCTGGCCGAGGCCCTGTCACTGGATCCCGACTACGAGCTGGCGTGGTTGTGGTTCGCGGCGGTGACGGAGAGCCCTGGGGAGGAGAAGTTCTGCCTCAACAAGGTTCGGGACCTCGACCCGCAGCACAAGGCCATCCCCGCCCTGACCCGGCTCGGGAACGTGAAGCCGGTGCAACCGGCCGAGCTGGCGCCGATCATCGACCCTCCGCCGCCGGAGTTCGTCACCGGGTACGCCGAGGAGGTACGCCGCGCGAAGCGGGCCCGACTCGTCAGGCACCTGCTCCTCGTCGCCGGGGTCGTCGTGTTCCTCGCCGGTATCGTCACCCTCTGGACCCTCGCGCGCTCGCAGACCACCTACATCGCCATGGTCCTGACCAGTCCCGACGATCCGCAGACACCGGAGAGCCAGACCGCCGCCCAGGCTGCGGTGGACAACTGGAACCTCAACGAGGCGACGTCCCGTCAGAACATCGAGGTCGTCACCTTCTTCGACGAGGGAGACCCTGCGCGGGCGGCCCAGGTCGCGCAACAGATCGTCGACGACGGCTCGTTCGTGGCCGTCATCGGGCACACCTACAGCCGGACCTCCGAAGCCGCCGCGCCCATCTACGACGCCGCCGGGATGCCGGCCATCACCCCGGCTGCCACAGCGGACGATGTCACCGAAGGACGTCCGTGGTACTTCCGGACCGTCTTCGACAACACACAGCAGGGCAAGGACATCGCCCTGTACGCGCTGGGCGCGCTGGAGACCCGCAAGGCCGCCGTGGTCGCCACCGACGACTCCTACGGCCGGACGATCCGCGACGGCTTCGAAGCCGCCTACACGGAACGCACCACGCTGTACGACCAGAGCTACCGCGGCAAGATCGCCACAAGCCTCACCCTGACCGCCGAGGCCGACCCCGAGACGCGGGACCGCGAACTCGTGGCAGCCGCCCGCTCCATCGCTCGCTCCGGTGCGGACCAGATCGTGCTCGCCACCCTCGACCTCGACTGCCAGGAGTTCTTCCGCGAGTTGGATCGGCAGGGGGTCGATGCGCCGGTCCTCGTCGGAGACTCCCTCGCCAACACGACGTTCTTCACCGGACTGGCGAAGTCCTCCCCGGGCCACCTGGACACGGTGGAGTCGGCGACCCCGCTCAACGCCGGCACCCTCGTCGGTCCTGCGGTGACGCTGTACGACCAGATGACGGACTCCCTGGGTTACACGCCCGGGTGGATCGCCGGACTCACGTACGACGCCGTCAACGCCATCACCGACGGCCTGCGCCGGGGTGGGGCCACGTGGGGGGAAAGAGACCTCGTCGGGGACCGCACCGCCATCCGCGAGCAGTGGGATCTCGCCCGTACGCCGCAGACCGCCCTGAACACGGTGACGGGTGCGCTGTACTTCGACCCCGACAACGCCGCGGCGCGCTCAGCCGCCTTCGATCGCGGGATCGAGTCCGGGGGAGGCAAGGTCCTCGTCCAGTCATCCCCCTACCAGATCTCCCCCTACACCCCGCAGGCGGGAGTCTCCCTCGGGGCCCAGATCGACGAGGGTTGGGCCTTCCGAAGCGACGGCGTAAAATACACCGTCCAACGGGTCGTCGCCACCGGCTTCAACATCAACCAGATCTCCGAACTCGATCCAGCCACCCAGACCTACACCGCCGACTTCTTCATCTGGTTCAAGTTCGAGGGCGGCTCCGGCGCCCCGACAGACATCGAGTTCGTCAACGCCGCGGATCCTGACCTGTCCCTGGCGGAACCGGAACGGTCCACCACGACGCGTGGCGTCAACTACCAACTCTTCCGGGTCAAGGGCACCTTCCGCGCTCCCATGACGTTCGACGACTTCCCCTTCGACCAGCAGCAGCTTCCCGTCACGATCCAGAACCGGACCCGGACCGCAGCCCAGATCACCTATGTCGTGGACCCCGACACGCTCAAGCAGACGCAGGCGGAACGCCTGCGCAGCGGCACAGACGCGCAGGCCACGATCGACGAGATCCCCAACTGGAAGGCTGACACCGTCTCCTTCTACCCCAGCAGCGTGGGCAACACGGGCGCTCTGGGTGATCCGGAGGTCGGAGCGTCCGGCGGAGTCACCTTCTCCCAGATGTCATCGAACGTGGGCATCTCCCGCGAGGTCGCGTCGTTCCTGGTGAAGAACCTGCTCCCCCTGATCCTGCTCACGATCGTCGTGTACTTCTCCCTGTGGTACCCCTACAAGGACGCCCCGGCCCGCATCACGTTCGGGGTCACGGGCATCCTCACCGGCGCGGTCATGCTCAACAGCGTCACCGGTTCACTGCCACAGGTGGACTACACGGTGGCCATCGAATGGGCCTACTACGCATTCATCCTGTTGGCGGGTATCTGCATCGTCGCCACCCTGATCGGCCGGCACCTCACCGACAGCCGACAGTTGTCCCGGGTGCGCACCCTTGATCGGATCATGCGGATCGGGTATCCGCTGTACGTCCTCGCCGTGTTCCTGGCGTACGTGGTCGCCTTCGGCTGAGGCCCCCGCCGCACTCAGGACGAAGGGGTGTCTGGTCCCCCTGAGCCCGGCTCCACCAGCGACCATGCCAGTCCGTCGAGGATGTCGTGCTCCCCGGCGATGAGGGAGTCTGCGCCGATCCGCTGCATGATCACATCGAGGATGGCCGCCCCCGAGACGATGACATCGGCGCGACCCGGATGCATGACGGCCAACGCCCGCCGGTCCGCCACACTCAGCATGGCCAGTTCCTCGGCCACCCGCGTCACCTGGGCGGCCGAGATGCGAGACCCGTGGATCTGCGCAGCGTCGTACTCGGGCAGTCCCAGCGCGAGAGCGGCCACCGTGGTGACGGTACCTGCGAGGCCGATGACGTCCGCCACCCCGGACGCGTCGACCTCACCGAGGGCGCTGTCCACCAGGGATCCGGCGGCCTCCCGCAGTCGATCGAGTTCCTCGGATCCGACCGGGTCGGACGACAGATAACGCTCGTGGAACCTCACGCATCCCATGTCGACACTGACCGCGGACCGCACCCGGTCGTCGTCGCCGACGACGAACTCCGTCGAGCCACCCCCGATGTCGAAGACCAGCACCGGCTGCCGGTGGGCGACCCCGCGGGTCGCGCCGAGGAAGGAGA
>CAIWTL010000426.1 GCA_903915555.1 uncultured Micrococcales bacterium
GTCCATAACAGCACGCTGGCGACACCTGTCCGATGTGACGTCCGCTGAGGAGGCCTGACATGGCCGTACCCACTCGCACCGAGGTCGAGGCAATGCTCGCTGTGCGCATCGCCGCCGACCCCGCGTTCCGTGATGCCCTGCGCGCCGACCCGCGCGGCATCATCTCCGGGATCATCGGATTCGACATCCCTGGCACCGTCGAGCTCGTCCTCCACGAGGAATCCCTAACCCAGATCCACCTCACCATCCCGCCATCCGACTCCCTATCCGACACCGACCTGGAGCTTGTCGCCGGCGGTGGAGGGTGGGGGACGGGCCCCAGAGATACCGACTCCGGCTGCCACTGATATCCGCCTACCAAGGAGACCTGACTTGGCTTTACCCACTCGCACCGAGGTCGAGGCAATCCTCGCCGAGCGCATCGCCGCCGAGCCCGCTTTCCGCGAGGCACTCCTCGCCGATCCCCGCGGAGTCGTCTCCGAGCTCGTCGGCTTCGACATCCCCGACACCGTCCAGGTCGTCCTCCACGAAGAATCCCTCACCCAGATCCACCTGACGATTCCGTCATCGGACGTTCTGGCCGACGAGGATCTGGAACTTGTCGCAGGCGGCGCGTGCTGGAGCGACAGTTGCCCCCCACTTCCTCCAGCTCCTGGCGGGTGCTGCGTCTAGCTCACGCTGAGGCCCCCACTGCCGCCGCGGGCGCGCTGATCGGCGGTGGCATGTGCTGGTCGGATAGATGAAGCTGCCCGAATAGTCGCCAAGTGACAGTCAAAGCACCCCAAGCGCGGCATACTCGAAACACCTTCCCGATGTGCGTTCACACCAAGGAGCCCTGACATGGCCGTACCCACCCGCACCGAAGTCGAGGCAATCCTCGCCGAGCGCATCGCCGCCGACCCCGCCTTCCGCGACGCCCTCCTCGCCGACCCCCGCGGCGTCGTGTCTGAGGTCGTCGGATTCGACATCCCCGACAACGTCCAGGTCGTCCTCCACGAGGAATCCCTAACCCAGATCCACCTGACCATCCCCTCCTCTGACAATCTCGCCGACACCGACCTCGAGCTTGTCGCCGGCGGTATGTGCTGGGCAGATACGTGCAGCTTCCCTCCAGTTCCGTGACAGGTTGATCTGAAGATGTTGACGCACACCGCCACGAGCACCACGCAGCGCGCCCTGGTGCTGTCTGAGCGTCTGCGTCCGTTCACGTGGCAGGGCCACCACTACCTGCACACATCGGCCGTGCCGCTGAGCTACCTCTCCATGTCTGCACCGCTGTGGGAGAGGCTGCAGGGCTTCGCCACACCCGCGCTGGCGAGCGACCTGCTTCCCGCACCCACTGCTGCGGACTCGGCGTTCATCGGCGAGCTCGTGACCGCTGGCATCCTGCTCGACGCTGAGCGCCCCGATCCCGTCCACGCCTTCCGACCCCGCTCGGACGCCACGGCAACCCTTTATCTCTATCCCACGAGTTCGTGCAACCTTCGCTGCATCTACTGCTATGCCACGTCCGGCCCCGGCTCTGGGCCTCGCCTCAGCCCGGAGCACGCCCTGATGGCCGTCGACGACTTCTTCGCCCGCATGGCACCGCAGGTGGAAGCGGTCACTCTCAAGTTCCACGGTGGGGGCGAGCCCACGACCAACTTCGCCGTCATGGAGAAGTCATGGCAGCGGTTCAGTGAGATCGCCGCGCAGCGCGGTCTCCAGGCCTCCGTCCAGACCATCACTAACGGCACCTTCGGGCCAGCAGTGTTGCGCACGCTGTCCCTCCCAGAGTGGTCGCTGACGATTTCGTACGACGGGCCGAGGCAGGCCGACCAGCGCCCCACGGCCGTGGGCACTGACAGTCGCGCACGAGTCGTCGCCAACATCCAGGCACTTCGTGAAGCGGGCAAGCGCATCTCGACGCGCGCGACCCTGACGCGCGATGGCCTGCCCTACCTCAATGCCCTCGTGGAAGATGCCGCGGAAGTGGGCATTGCTTCCATGCAGGTAGAACCGGCCAGCCTCGTGGGACGCGGCTCCAACCTGGAGGACGGGCCGCCGGAGGCCATGGAGTTCGCCGAGGCATTCATGGAGGCCTTCCGGCTCGGACTCCGTCTAGGCGTCAACGTCTCTACGGCAGCGATGTCGCATGGGCGCGTTGGCGACGGCGCGCACTGTGGTGCCATCACCGGGCTCACCGCGCTGACGCCCGACGGCTTTGTCTCCGCCTGTGTCGAAGCATCCGACGGCAGTGACTCCGAGGATCCCTTCATCATCGGCACCCTCAATACACTCACCACCCAATTGGAGATATGGCCGCTGCGAGAGCAAAAACTGCAGTCGCGCATCGGCTATGACATGCCCCATTGCTCTTCGTGCTACATGGTCGACACCTGCGGCGGCGGATGCGCCTCGCGAGCTCGCGCACGACACGGTGACGCATTCGTGCGTGATGAGTTCAATTGCGTCATCTCACGTCGGATCAACCCCGAGGTAATGGCCGACATCGCCGACGGGCACCTGCTGCCCGACATCGGCTGGCAGCCGCGCGAAGCCCAACTTCGTGCGGAGGAATCGTCCATCTCGGGAGCGACCGGGCGCGTGGTCGAGCTCGTTCCCATGTATGCCCGGCGAGCATGGAACGCCGACCCACGGCGACGTCCCCTGCTCCCCGTCCCCCTCTGGCCTCAGTTCTTCCACCTTCCCAGCTAGCCCCTCGTGGTGGTAGCCCCGTGGATGGCCTCATGGGCCCTGTCCGCCCAGATATTTGGTAGTCACAACACCCCGACCTACGCCGCCATCTCGACAGACCTGGCCGAACGACCTGAGCCGGGGTTGCCAGAGCAGCCGGTGCTCGTCCTCGCAGCCCTGCGCAAAGCTTCCCTCGAAGGTCGCGCGACCGACCCCGGTAGCGGCGACATACCAGCCACGCGCGCCGACGCACGACGGCTATCCGAGGAGATCGACGCGGCCATCGACGTTGGCCTGATCCAGTACACCCATCCCACACGTCTGGGCGACATCCTGCCCGGACTCCTGTTGGCCTCGCGCTGGTATGACGGGCGCCCCCTTCGAGTGGTGGACCTTGGCACGTCCTCCGGCATGTTGCTGCTCGCCGCGTCGATGGCCTTCCGCTTCCCCACTGGTGATTGGTCGCCTCCCGATGCCTTTGACGTATTCGAGCACCCACTGGCGGTGCCCCGTGCACTGCTTGACACACCCACGACACTCGAATCGGCTGTGGGTATTGACCTGCGTCCGCTCGACGTGCGCAATCCCGACGCCATAACCCTTCTGCGGTCGTATGAGTGGCCTGGCCCCTCCGAGCGCTCCGAGCAACTGACCCGGGCCATTCGTGTTGCGCAGCAGCGTCCACCCCACCTGATCACGGGAGACGTGCAGGAAGTCGCTCACGATGTCATTCGGGATCGGATCGACAAGGAGGCGGTCACGGTCGTGATCGACAGCGCCTTCTCGCACTACATGCCGATGGCGGCCCAGGTGCGACTCGGCAACTCCATGGACCGATTGGCCGGACACGGTCCACTCGTGCTGATCACGCGCGGCA
>CAIWTL010000427.1 GCA_903915555.1 uncultured Micrococcales bacterium
CTGACTTCCGACCGTGCGTGAGCCCCGAGCAGTTCTACTGCGTGGAGTCCGTCACCTTCGAGACCGACGGCTTCCCGGCAGCCACAGGCGTCTGGGTGCCCACCGGCCAAGCGATCCCCAGCGACGACACCGCCGCGCCTGTCCCAGCAGTGCAGCCGACGTCGCCGACGCGGACCTTCCCGGGCCGGTGGTCGTTCCCCGGCTTCCCCGTGGACATGGTGGGTTACGACGGCGTTTATGTGCAGGTCGGGCCGACTTCGGCCGGTGCTGACATCGCTTGGATCCGGCTTCAGCCGGCATCTGCGAGAGCGGACGCCACCGTGGGCTGGGCGGTCACCGCCGAGGGTTCCACGGTGCCCCGCGATCTAGATCCCGCCACCAAGACGACCGTGGTGATCCGCTTCGGGCCGCTCGAGCCCACGGCCAACATCCTCGTCGCCAATGGCTCCATGAAGTCCACGCCGGGCGGGGCAGGGGGCAGCGTCACCTTCTCCGGATACCCGGTGGACGTGGCCCAGGCCGGCACCTCGGCGAGTTGCTCTGGCGAGGACGGGGTGGCGCGCGCGAAGCCGTTCCAGCAATTCGCCTTCGTCGCCTTCGGCAACACCCGCCAGGCCTATGGCTATGACGGGATGAGCGGCAACCTCTCGATCTCTACGAATGGGACCTGCTACATCACCACGCCCAGCTATAGCGAGGAGACCGGCGAGTTCTCCTTCGTGGCCGCTGCACCCCACTTCGCGCCCGACGGGGTGACTGTGAATCGTGGCTTCTACGTGGCCTCCATTCCACTCCAGGACGCTGCCTTGCTGTTCGGCATCTCCGACCCCAAGGAGGTCAAGGCAGCCCTGGTGGTCAGCATGGAGAACGACAATGGCGTGGAGATTCCCGTGACCTACACCGTGGGTGTCCGCAAGGGAGTCATCTCCGTTGCCATCACGGGGTTCCAGTTCTCCAAGCCGACTATCACGGTCAAGGTCAAGGAGAAGCTCTGGAAGAAGAAGTACAAGAAGCTGGCTCAGAAGAACCGCAAGCAGGCCGGCAACTAGCCGGTGGCTACCAGGATCGTGAGTCCCGCGGAGCGGTCTCGTGTGTCGAGACATGTAGCTCTTGCCTTCACAGCCACAAGCGTGCTCCTGAGTTTTGGTCTCATCGCGTCAAGTGCGCCGGTCCATGCGATGCCTACGGACCAGGACCTCCCTCGCCAAGGAATGCGAGCCCTGGAGTGGTGTGCCTCGGATAGCGACTGGGACTGCATTGAGTCGGTCGAGTATCTCTTGGACGGTGAGTGGACGACTGCCGTCGTCGACAACTTTCCGTCATGGGGCGGCGCCGTACTCAACAGTCCCGGTCTCCTGCACGAGGAAGGCAGGACACAGATACGGGCTGAGGCGTTCGAGCGCTACGGGGTCGATAGCGACATACACCCCGCGTACCAGTTGCAGCTGCAGTCGTGGCCCTTCGGCCGGACGCTGTGGGACCCGCCCATCTACCTGTGTGACGACAGCGTCCAGGGGAATCCTCAGCCCGGCACGGACCCGTGTCGCAAGGCTCCCTGGCTGGCAGATACCGAATACCGAATGACGTTCCGCTCCTCCAAGCTGGATCCGATCTTGGCCATGACATCCATCAAGGGGATGCAGACGAGCTACACCACGCTCCCCGGCGGGGTTCGGTTCTCCCTTGCCGGTCGACCCGGGCCATCGCAGTGGGGGCTGGGCTGGGGAGATGCGGAAAGCCAAGATCGATTCGATGCGGTGACCTACGAGTGGGCGGGGCTCGTCACTGATGCTCGCGGTGCGAACGGGATGGGGGCGGGGGGAGATTGCTCGAGCCTCGGCATCGCAACGGTGTACTCCAACGGCGGAGGCAGCCAGATGCCTCGGTGGGATGCGCGCACCGGGTCCCTCACGTACGGAGTGAGTGGACGGCACTATTCGCCGGACGGCACCGTGTACCGCGGGTTCGCCGAGGTCTTCATTCCAGGTCAGCTTGCTCGTTGTCTCTGGGGCGTCGATCCACGCCGGACGGCACGCATGGAGGTCGAGGTCTTCGAGGACCAGGGAGCCGAAGTAGCCGGCACTAAGACCATCTCGTACGACGCGGAAGCCGATGTCGTCAAGATGATCGCCATCGACTTCACGTACTCGCAAAAGAGCGTCGTGGCCAGGTCCACGCCGGTTCTAGTGGCTCCAGGTACCCGCGTGTGCGATGCGACCAAGACCATGTGCGTATCAGTCGACAGGTCTCGAAAGTCCGCGACCGTCACCCTCTCGAAAGTGAAGGGTGCCTCGGAGGTTGTCGCGGTGGCGCTCAGGGGTGCGGTCGAAGATGGCCGTACCGAGGCGCGATCGATCGTGACGAAGGGCAAGGCCTCATTCACCATCAAACTCGCTCGCGCCAAGTCCAAGGGACAGGTCTGGAATCTGCGCACGCCGTCGACGTTCATTAGCAGTTACGAGATCGGCTAGCGATGAGGCGAATCCCTATACTCGGAGCGGCGCTCGTGATCGGTGCCGCGCTCATGATTAGCGCGCCCACTGCTGTCGGTGCCCCGGTCTCGCCCTCTGACGACTGGGTACCGGCGCAGATCCAGCCGACGAAGTACCCACTGAAGTGGTCGCGCGCAACCTTGAATGACAGCGTGGTCTTGGACGAGTACGGCCGTCGACCGGTGATGGATCTTGGCGGTAGCGGCATAGAGCATGCCAG
>CAIWTL010000428.1 GCA_903915555.1 uncultured Micrococcales bacterium
CACCCCGGCAGGCGCCCAGTTCAAATTGATGACGCAAGCCGAAATCAATTCGCAGCCCCCCTGGGCCACGGCCCTCGAGGAGTTCGTCGGGATCCTCGTCGGTGTCGCCGTCTTGACCGTCGCCACCGGCGGCGTGGCTGACTTCTTCATTGCTGACGCGGAGGCGACCGAGACAGTCATCGATGGCTCGACGACGATCGTGGACTCAACGACCGATGGCTCGACGACGATTACGGTGAACGGGGAAGCCTCGGGTGCGATCGGCGAGGAGGGTGGTGGGCAGGTCGTGACCCAGTGGTACGAAAATCTGATCACCGACAGCTTCATCGATGAGGCCACCGGAACCGGCGAGGGCGGGGTGTTTTTCGACGACGTCTCCATCATCGGCGAAGACGTTGAAGACGCGGACTCCGTGCTCGACGGCTCATGGTCCGAGCTCGATGCCGAGTTCGACGGAGAGGTGGAGGTCGATATCGGGGCGGCGGAAGCGGCGGCGGAACAGCAGCAAATCATCGAAGCCCAGCGTGAGACGGATCGGATCAATGCGGCGATCAGGAAGGCACTGTTTTCGAAGGGACTGTTCTGAGAGACGGGCGAGCCTGAGCATTCAGGCATGAACAGTGCGGAGCGGATCGCGGGCCTGCTTCGTCAGGCTGAGGCAGACGTTCGGCAGGGCATGAGCGTGTCCGATTCCTGCCGTGGCCAGGTCTGAGCCAGCGTGCGTACGTCCGCTGGTGGATGAGATGACTGGGCGGGCTCCGTCGCAGTTCCCGGGACGAGTAGCGAGGCTCCGCTCGCCAGTGGGCGGATGGCCTTCGCCGCAGCGGTGCCTATGTCGGCACGGGCACCTGGCGCGTTGATGGTCGGCCGGTTCGGCGGTGATTGCGGGTCGATCGACCGAACACTTGGTGCGAATGACGACTCGGGCTACTTTAGAATCCGACCATGCAACGCGTTTTTCTTCCCTCATGCCCGGTTGCGCGACAGCAGTCTGCGGCGAGGGCTTTCGTACGGAATCTCATCATCGCCAAGTCTTCTTGTTTCGCCGCCAGCCTGTCGCTCCGGGCCCGCAAGTCGGTCCGGCGACGTCGTGACTGCCAGTTGAAGGTGGAGTCGCTCGAGCCGCGGCTGGCGCTGGCCACGGGCCTTTTGAGCACGCTGGTGTCGGCCGTCGACGACCAGTCCGGCCGAAGCCTGCTGGCCCCCGGAGCGATGGCAGAGGTCACCGAAGGGCAGGAAGTCATCGCGCGCGTGCGGCTCACGCGCAGGCCCCAGACAGCGATTGACGTGTCGTTCGAGAGCGCCGTGCCGCTCGAGTTGGCCGCGACATCCGTACCGCTGCGATTCACAGCTGCCAACTGGAATCAGCCGCAGTCCGTTTCGCTCCGCTCCCTGCAGGACAACGTCCGCGACGGCGACTTCATCGTGCCCGTGAGGATGACCACCGCCGTCGCCGGAAAGCCGAAGGTGCAGGCCGTCAGGAATATCTGGGTCGAGTCCGACG
>CAIWTL010000429.1 GCA_903915555.1 uncultured Micrococcales bacterium
CGGGCCTGCAGGTCGGTCTCGTGACCTACGACGGCACGGCCCGCCTCGAGCAGGCACCCTCGCCCGACCGGGCGGCCCTGAACCGCGCCATCGACGGCATCGACCTCGGGGCCGGGACCAACACCGGTGAGGGCCTGGCCCTCGCCCTCAACGCGATCGAGAACGTACCGCCGGACGCCGACGGTCGACGGCCCCCGGCAGCCGTCGTCCTCATGAGCGACGGGACACCCACCGTGGGCACGGCGGACCTGACCCCCGAGGCGGCCGTCGCCGCGCAGGCCGAACGGGCCAAGGAGGCCGGCATCCCGATCACCACGATCGCCTTCGGAACCGAGGACGGGGTCGTGGTCATCGACGGGGAGCGAATCCCTGTGCCGGTGGACCCCGAGGCCCTCGCCGGCGTCTCGGAGGCCAGCGGCGGCCAGACCTTCACCGCGGAGTCGGCGTCGGAGTTGGGCTCGGTGTACGACGCGATCGGCAGTGCTGTCGGCTACGACACCGAGACCCGTGACATCAGCGCGTGGTTCGCCGGCGCGGCCTTCCTCCTCGCGGCCCTGGCCGGTGTCGCCGCGCTGCGGTGGTCGTCGGCCCTGACGTGACGGGACGTGCCCGGACCCACGCTCAGCCTTTCGGCAGTGACCGGACCACGTCTCGGATGAGGGCGCAACTGTCGAACTTCGTCTTGTCGATCGTCCACCCGAGGCGGACGATCACCGCGTCACGGGAGGGGATCATCGCCACCAGTTGGCCGTAGTGGCCCTCCATGGACAACGTGTCCGGCGGAACCCCCGCGCCCGCGCACTCGCCGCCCACCGGCGACCCCGGGATCCAGGTCTGGCGGCCGTAACCCGCGCCCGTTCCCTCCGGCATCGCCGGGCGGCCCGCCAGTTTCCACCAGCCGGGCGGCAGGACGCGATTCCCGTCCGCGACCCCGTCGGACATCATCATCAGCCCGAGGCGCGCCCAGTCCGCGGTGTCGGCATAGAGGTAGGAGCCGCCCACCCACGTGCCGGACGTGTCGGTCGCCAAGGTGGCGGAGGAGACCCCGGACGGGAAGAAGAGTTCCCGGGTCGGGTAACTCCAGTAGGCCTTGTCGTCGGGGAACTGCGCCTGGACGATCTGGCTGATGATGTCGGAGACGCCGGTGCTGTACTCCCAGTAGGTGCCCGGCTCGTGGGCCTGGGGCTGCGACGCCGCGTAGTCGGCCATGCTCGGTTCGCTGTAGAGCATCGTGACGACCCTGGCGAACGGACCGTAGTCGTCACCGAAGTCGAGGCCCGACGTCATCGTCATCAGGTCCATGATCGTCATGTCAGCGCGACTGTCCTGGCGCCACGTGGCCACCCATGGGGGCTCCTTCCCCTTGGGGAATGCGTCGACCACGGTGCTGCCGAGGTCGACACCGGTGTCGGCGAGTTTCTTGTAGGCGAGCATCGCGTTGACGGTCTTGGTCATCGACCACCCCAACAGGGGGGTCTCGGCCTCGAATCCCTCGGCCTGTCGCTCGACGAGGAGACGACCGCCGTGCACGACCGCGAAGCCCCGGGCGTTGGCCGCCGTCGGATCACCGGCGCCCTCGAAGACCTCATCGGTGGTCGCGGCCAGGGCTGCCCGGTCCACACCCGCGGGCCACTGGCGGGGCGGCAGCGCGGAATCGCCCTGCGGCCACGGCTGGTCGCTGGCCGGAGCGGGCTGGTACGGCAGGGCATCGGGGTCGGGGGGCAGATCCAGCACACACCCCCGGTCGGTGTGCAGTGCTGCCTGCCGCTCGACGATCCCCAGGAACTTCGCCGTGACCACCCGGTCGCTCTGGTCGACATCGATCGACACGAGTGACAGCGCCGGGCTCTGCGGCAGGACGTCGTCGGTGAAGACGGCCTGCGGGTCACGGCCGGACACGAAGGTCCCGGCGCACACGGTCTGGGCGGTGAGCCCGGCACTGTTCGCGGGGATACCGGAGAACGACAACACGCCCACGACGGCCGCCACGACGAGCACGACGAGAACCAGCAACGTCAGCAGGATCCACCTGAGCCAGCGCCAGAGTCCTCCGCCGCCGCGCCCCGGCTCGACCTCCACGGCAGTACCCGCCGCCATCGATCCTCCTCGGTCCGCTGCCCCGGACTCCTCCGGTGGGCTTCGAGCCAGTCCTACACCACCCGCTGCCCGCAAGGACCCTTTCGTGACCGGTTCGGCACCATCGAACGGCTCCGGGAGCCGACGTCAGCGGGTGAGTGAGGCGGCGACGAGGCGGTCGAGCACCGGCTCGGGCTGCGCCCCGACCACGCGCTCGACAACAGCACCGTCCTTCATGACGACGAGCGTCGGGATGCTCTGGGCCTGGAATCTCCCGGCCGCGACGGGCGCCTCGTCGACGTTGACCTTCACCACCTTCAACTCACCCGCGTACTTCGTCGCCAGCGCCTCAAGGACGGGGGCGACCATCCGGCAGGGACCGCACCACGGGGCCCACAGGTCGATCAGGACCAGCCGGGAGGTGTCGAGGGCGGCCGCCAGATCGCCGTCGCCCGCGTCCACCACCCAGGGGAGGTCCGCCTTGCATTTCGCGCACCGCGGTCGCCCGGCGGCCGACAACGGAACCCGGTTCCTGGTGCCGCAGGAGGGACAGGGGCGGACGTTACCGGATGCCATGCCGCCATGATGGCGCATCGCCGGACAGGTCGCCCCCGGGCTGCGGTCGGCCGACTGCGACATAGCCGCTCAGCGGTGGGCAGCGTCGTGGACCTCCCCGATCAGTTCCTCGAGGACGTCCTCGAGGGCGAGCACGCCCATGACGCGTCCGTCGCGGTCGACCACCTCAGCGAGGTGGGCTCCGCGCGTCCGCAGCACCTCGGCGACGGTCTGCGCCGTGGCGTCGCCGGGGACGGCGGGAATGCCGCGCAACGGTAGGTCGATCAGCGGGGAGTCGGGGTCCAGCGTCAACGCGTCCCGGACGTGGAGATACCCGACGATCCGCGAGCCGTCCCTGACCGGGAACCGGGAGAAGCCCGTGCGGGCGGCCGACGACAGGACATCGCCCGCCGTCCCCGACAGGGGCACCGTGACGAGGTCGGGGATGATGAGTCGGTCGGCGTTGACCGACACGAGACCCAGGGCTCCCGACGCCAGCTCCGTCTCCTGGTCGTCGAGCAGACCCTCCCTCCGTGACTCCGCGATCAGGCCGGCGACCTCGTCGGGGGTGTAGGTCGCCGCCACCTCGTCCCTGGGGGTGATGCGCAGGATCCGCAGGCCGGCGTTGGCAAGGGCGTTCAACAACCAGATGACCGGACGCAGGATCCACGCGACACCCCAGAGCGCCGGCCCCAGGATCAACGCCGACGGCTCGGGCGCCGACAGGGAGAGGTTCTTGGGGACCATCTCACCGATCACGATGTGCAGGTAGACCACGATCAGCAGTGCGATGACGAAGGCGACCGCATGGGTCGCCCCCGCGGGCAACCCCACGGCCGTCACGAGGGGCTCGAGGATGTGGGCGAGGGCGGGTTCGGCAACAGCACCGAGGCCGATGGAGCACACCGTGATGCCCAGCTGCGCCGCAGCGAGCATCAGGGACACGTTCTCCATCCCCCGAAGGGTGATCTTCGCCCGCCGCGACCCCGCCTCGGCCGCGGGTTCGATCTGGCTGCGCCGCGCGGAGATGACCGCGAACTCCGCACCGACGAAGAAGGCGTTGCCCACCAGCAGCAGGACACCCAGCAGGAGACCGCTCATCGCAACACCTCGGGGACGGCCGCCACGGTGTCGATGCGGTGGCCGTCCAGGCTCACGACGGTGAAGAGCCACCCCGCGTGCGTCACGCTGTCGCCGACCTCGGCCAGTCGCCCCAGTTGCTGGACGAGGAAGCCGGCCACGGTCTCGTAGTCGGGGCTGTCGGGCACGGGGATCCCGACCTCGCGGACCTCCTCCGGGCGCAGCAGCCCCGACACCTGCCACGACCCGTCGCGCAACCGGCGGCTGCGCAGCGACGGCTGGTCGTGCTCGTCGGCGACCTCGCCCACGAGTTCCTCGACGAGGTCCTCGAGCGTGAGGATCCCGGCGGTTCCCCCGTACTCGTCGACCACCAGCACGAGATGGTGGCCGCCCCGGACCCGGGGGAGCACATGGTCGAGGGGAACGACCTCGGGGACGACGGATACCGGTGACATGACGTCCCGGCAGGTCATCGTGTCCCGTTCGTCGGCCGGCACGCGCAGGGCATCCCGCAGTGTCACCACGCCGAGGACGTCGTCCGGTCCCTCCACCCCCATGACCGGGAACCGCGACAGGCCGGTTCGTCGACTCAGCTCGAGCAGTGCCGCCACCGACGACGAACCCGGGACCATCTCGACCCGCGTGCGCGGTGTCATGACATCCCCCGCCAACCGGTCCCCGAACCGCAGCGAACGGCCGATGAGGGCGGCAGTGGGTTCTGGCAGCGTGCCGCTGCGTCCGGAGTGGCGCGCCAGGGAGATGAGTTCCTCCGGGCTGCGGGCACTGGCGAGCTCCTCCACGGGTTCGAAGCCCAGGCGCCGCAGGATCCAGTTGGCGTTGCCGTTCGTGAGCCTGATGAGAGGGGAAACGACCGTGGTGAAGCCACGCTGGGCGGGCGTGACGATCGCGGCGACCCGTCGCGGTTCGGAGATGGCGGCATTCTTCGGGATGAGTTCGCCGAACACCATCTGCGCTGCGGTGGCGATCACGAACGCCGCCGCGAAGGCCACGGCCAACGAGGTCCCTTCCGGCATCCCCAGCGCCGTCAGCGGACCGGACAACAACTGACCCAGTGATGGCTCTGCCAGGAACCCGACGACGAGACTCGTCACCGTGATCCCCACCTGGGCGCCGGACAGCTGGGTGGACAGCGAGCGGAGGGCGGCCATGATCCCCACAGCCGAACGGTCCCCGGCGCGGGCATCGGCCTCGACCGAGGTCCGGTCGATGGTCACGAGGCTGAACTCGGCGGCCACGAACACCGCCTGCGCGGCGATGAGCACCACGACGAGAAGCAGCAGCAACCAGGGACCCATGCAACGGCAGCCTAGGCCTCAACCCACCGGGAGGTGGCTCCGGTCGGGAGAGTCAGCGGATCCAGATGCCGGCGTACAGCATGGCGGCGATGAGGACTGCCCAGCCCACGACGACGATGACGTCGGTGTTACCGCGGACCAGTCCCGCCAGGGAGCGCTGGAACACCGATCCCCCGGGATCCGCGGCCAGTCGGGTCGTGGCCAGAACGGTGACGAGCACACCGGCGGCGCACACGGTGCAGAAGGGGCACAGCGACCCGATCGAGAACGCCACCTGCTGCATGTACCAGGTGAGGAACAGCGCGAAGAAGACCGACAGTCCCACCATGGCCTGGCGGTACCCGGCCGAGAGTCGGCCCCCGGTGGCGGCGACGAGTCCCGACGTGCCGAGGACGGCGAACATGATCACACCGAGCAGGGCGTTGGGTGGACCGAGGACGCTGCTCTGCCAGGACAGGAGCACCGGGGTGCACCCCAGCTGGGCGCTGACGTCGCAGAAGGAACCCGCGGCGGGCTCCTTCAGCAGCGCGATCTTGTCGACGATGGTGATGCTGCCCGAGATGATCCCCACCAGGGACGCCAGTGCGAGGCTCCATGCCCAGCCACGCGTCCGCGGGGGGACGGGGGCGTCGTCGACGGTCGGACCGCTGGAGGAGGGGTCGATCGCGGCGCCGTCGAGAACAGTGCCGTCCAGAGGATGGCCGTCGAGAACAGTCATGACACCATCATCGGGCCCTACCGGGGTGAGGAACAGCGACCAAAGTCCCGAGATGCCGCGGCGACATGCCGCGCGCCTTTCCGGTTCGCCCGCCCGACTCCGGCACACTGGGCGGATCCGGTGATGGGAGGGCGACCATGAGCCTGTACGGCACCTGCAACGCACAGTTCAAGGAACACCGCTGCGGGAACCTCTCGGCCGCGTGGGTCGAAGTCCACCTCTCGGGCGGTGACCCCTTCCTGCGCCGGTACCGCGCTTTCGTCTGCCCGGACCATATCGCGGCGCTCCGTGCCGAGGGTGCCCGTGTGGACCTGGTCAACCGGATGGCCGCCAGCGCCTGACCACGCGGCGTACGTCGTTCACCGCGATGCGGCGAACCTCGCCCGCCCGACGGCCGCGGTCACAAGACCGGCTGTCACAAGAACCGCGAATCGCAGCCAGGTCTGCGCCGACATGAGCATCAGGATCACCCCGTAGACCATCGACAGGGCCCCGGCGAGCAGGACGCCGTCGCGGATGACCCGGGTGCTTCCCCTGCGGATCGCCACCAGGGAGCCGACCATCACGACAGACGACAGCGCGACGACGAGGGATCCGACCTCCGTGCTCCAGACGTCCTCCTGAGCGCGCGCGCGAGCACGCAGATCGCGGATCCGCTCCTCGAGGGCGATCTGCTCGTCTCGCGACATGGTCACCTGGGCGCGCAGTTGGACCGCCGCCAGGGACTCCAACTGCGCCCTGCTGCCCTCCGCCGGGTCGGGCCGCAGAGTCGTGACACTGACACCCATCACGACAGCGAGCACGATGCCCAGGCACAGCGAGAAGAGCGTCTCGAGCGGTTGCGTCCGGCGGGGTGCGCCGATTCCCGGGTCGGTCGCGGCGACTCGCCCCCTGCTCATCGTCACCCCCAGGCATCCGGATGCTCCGCACGCCCACGCTAGGCAGCCGCCGGCGCGTGAGGGAACAGGTCAACGGGTCGTCGTCGCACCCGGGACGGGCACACCGGTGGAAGGGCATCGACACCTTCCTTGGGTGTTGACTGAGTCCGGTGTCCACCGCCCGGATCGGTGGGCGGCGGACGGATCGATGCGGCACCGCTGAGTACGACGGAAGAAGATGACATGCCCCTCGAAGGAGAGTACGAACCGAGCCCCACCGACTTCGTCCGCCGACAGGTGGAGGACTACGAGCGCACCGGTGGCCGGGAGGGCGGCACGATGATGGGGCTGCCGGTGGTGATCCTGACGACGATGGGCGCGACGTCGGGCAAACTCCGCAAGACGCCTCTCATGCGTGTCGAGCACGACGGCCGCTACGTCGTCGTCGCGTCGAAGGGGGGCGCACCTGACAACCCCGCGTGGTACCGCAATGTCGTCGCACACCCCACCGTCGAACTGCAGGACGGCGCCGAGCGGCACGACTACGAGGCGAGGGAACTGAAGGGTGAGGAGCGCGCCGAGTGGTGGGACCGCTGCGTCGCCGCCTTCCCGCAGTACGCGGGCTACGCAGCGAACACCGACCGCTTGATCCCGTTGTTCGTCCTGACCCGCGTCTGACACCCTTGCGGCCGATGGACACCGGATCGCGACATTCCGAGCGGGTGGGGACAGACCGGTGACGGTATCGCAGACCCCGGTCCGGAAGGACCCGCGTCGATGGTGGGCCCTCGTGGCCATGTGCCTCGCCATCTTCCTCGTGGCTGTCGACGGGACCGTGCTGAGTCTGGCCACTCCGAGCATCGTCCGCGACCTGCAGCCGACTGCCACCCAGGTGCTGTGGATCGGCGACATCTACTCGTTCGTGCTCGCCGGGCTCCTCATCACGATGGGGAACCTCGGGGACCGGTGGGGACGAAAGCGCATGCTGCTGGTGGGCGGTTCCCTCTTCGCGCTCATCTCGATCCCCGCCGCCTACGCCCAGAGCGCGGAAGCCCTCATCCTCATGCGGGCACTCCTCGGGGTGGCCGGTGCGACCCTCATGCCTTCGACCCTGGCCCTCATGCGGTCGACCTTCACCGACGACAAGGAACGCAGCTTCGCCATCGGGGTGTGGAGTGCGATGGGAGCGGCGGGCGCAGCGGCGGGCCCCCTCGTGGGCGGCATACTCCTGCAGCACTTCTGGTGGGGTTCGGTGTTCCTCATCAACGTCCCCATCATGGCGCTGGTGCTCGTCATCGGCCTACCGACGCTCAAGGAGTCATGGGACCCCGACGCCGGTCCTCTGGACCTCGTCTCCGTGGCTCTGTCGATGGTCGGGATCCTCGGTGTCGTCTACTTCATCAAGGAGTCGGCTGTCCATGGACTCGCTCCCGAGTACCTGCTCGCGGGAGCCGTGGGAACGGCGGCGCTGGTGTGGTTCATCGTCCGCCAGCGGCGCCTCGAACACCCGCTGGTGGATGTGCGTCTGTTCTCCAACTGGCCCTTCACCGGCGCAGTCCTCGGGATGCTGTTGTCGGTCTTCGGACTGGCGGGCGTCATCTTCTTCTTCTCCCAGTACCTGCAGTTCGTCCTGAAGCTCGAGCCCCTGCAGGCCGGGCTCTTCGAACTGCCCGCCACCCTCGCCGCTCTCGTGGCAGCCCTGGTCGCCGGAGCCATCATGCGTCGGTTCGGCAGGGGTCCGGCAACAGCCACGGGTCTGCTGGCCATCGGTGTCGGCATGGCCGCGATCGCCCTCCTGCTGGACCGACCCAGCTTCATCCTGTTCGTCGTACCCCTGATCCTCATCGGGGCAGGGGACGGTGTTGCCCTGACCATCGCGTCGGACACGGTGCTGGCCGTCGCGCCCAAGGACCGCGCAGGTGCGGCCTCGGCGGTGTCCGAGACGGGCTACGAACTGGGGACGGCGCTCGGGATCGCGATCCTCGGCAGCATCCTCACCGCCGTCTACCAGGCGACGCTTGCTCTGCCGTCCGGTGTCGATGACGGTGTGGCATCCGCAGCGATGGAGTCCCCCGGAGAGGCGTTCGAGGTCGTGCAACGGATGCCCGACGCCATGGCGCAACAGGTCATCTCGGCCGTCGAGGGCGCCTTCACGCATGCCCTGTCGGTGACGACGCTCGTGGGAGCGCTCGTTCTTGGCCTGGGCGCTGTCGCGACCTGGTGGATGCTGCCCGGCAAGGGCGAGATCGTGGACGAGATGAGCAAACACTGACGGTCCTCCGGTGGTCCTCGCGCGTAGGCTGCAGACGCACACGGGATCCTGTGAGCAAGACCACGACACGACAGGAGTGACATGAGCGACGAGGACATCACCGGCGGCCCCGCGGCCGGGGAAGGCGTGGC
>CAIWTL010000430.1 GCA_903915555.1 uncultured Micrococcales bacterium
GGACAGGTCACCAGCGGCCTGGGGCTCTTCGGGGCGGTCCTGCTGCCGTTCCTGCTGTACATCCCGCTGTTCATCGTCGGAGCGATCGTCAGCGCCAACATGGTCCGCGCCGGTCTGGCGGAGACCCAGGAGAAGATCGAACTCGGGAAGTTCTTCGAGACCGAGAGGCTCGGCCCGGTCATCATCGCCGCGATCATCGCAGGACTCCTCACCGCGGTCGGTCTCCTGGCGTGTTTCGTGGGAGCCATCGTGGTGGCCTTCTTCGTGCAGTTCTTCGCCTACTTCGTCCTCGACGCCGACAACGAGCCGTGGCAGTCGATCAAGTCCAGCTTCTCGTTCGTGAACCAGCACCTGGCGACGATCATCGTGCTGGCCCTCGCCTCCATCCTGGCGTCCTTCGTCGGTGCGCTGCTGTGCGGCATCGGGCTCCTCGTGGCCTACCCGGTCGTCGCGATCGCCCACGCCTACACATACAAGGTGCTC
The DNA here is from genome assembly GCA_903915555.1 of uncultured Micrococcales bacterium. Taxonomy (GTDB): domain Bacteria; phylum Actinomycetota; class Actinomycetes; order S36-B12; genus CAIWTL01. The sequence continues at coordinate 484 of CAIWTL010000430.1, forward strand.
AACGGGGAGCCCGTGCAGCCGGTCGCCACCTGACTCCTGCTGAGGCGCCCAGTGACTGAGTGATAGGGGTCCGTCACACCCCGTCGCGGTCCTGTTGCGATGTGGTGTCGTCTGGCGCGCCTCCGCCCCGGTGGGCAGGTGCGGCGCTAGGTTCATGCCGTCCTTCCGTGACGACTGGAGACCAGCATGAGCGAGAACGTCCCGCCCCCCGGCGGAAATCCCCCCGGTGGTCAGCAGCCACCCGCCGGTGGAACTCCCCCCACTCCTCCTCCCCCTACCCCCTCGGCCCCCACACCTCCCACACCTCCCGCACCTCCCCCCGCCGCACCGGCTCCGCCGCCGTCCGGTCTGGGTGGCCCGGCTGCGCCGCCGCCCCCCGCCGGGATGCCCGGGGCCGCTCCCGGAGGAGCAGTCGCGCCCACCGGGCGCTTCTCGGTGGGAGACGCGTTCAACTACGGCTGGAAGAAGTTCCAGCAGAACATCGGACCCTGGCTGCTGGGGTGCCTGATCGCTCTCGCGGCGATGGCGATCCTCTACTTCATCATGATCGCCGTGATGGTCCCCATCGTGGCGTCGAATGCCACCGTGGTCGAGACCCGCAACGGCGTGGAGGTCATCAGCACCGGAGGCGGTGGAGCAGGCGCATTGATCGTGTCGATCATCTTCGGCGTCCTCATCGCGCTGCTCGGCTGGATCATCTCGGCGCAGTTCATCCGCGCTGCTTTGGGCGTGACCGACCAGGGCAAGATCGACCTGGGCATCTTCTTCAAGAAGGAGTTCCTCGGACCGGTCATCGTCGCCAGCATCATCCTGGCGATCATCCAGTTGGTCCTCGGACTGATCGGCATCATCCCGATCATCGGCTGGCTGATCCAGTTCATCGGGTCGATCGTGGTGGCGTTCTTCGCGCAGTTCTACGCGTACTTCGTCCTCGATCAGCAGCAGGCTCCGGTGGACTCCATCAAGTCCTCCTTCAGCTTCGTGAACAAGCACCTCGCCAACATCATCGTGCTGTTCCTGGCGAGCCTCCTGGCGCTGTTCATCGGGGCGATCCTGTGCGGAATCGGGCTGTTCGTCGCCATCCCGGTGACGGTCATGGCCCACGCCTACACGTATCGGTTCCTCAACAACGAGCCGATCGCCGCCTGACCGGCCCGCTTGTCACGACCCCCGATGCCCGGCATCGGGGGTCGTGCCCTGTCCGGGCTCCGGTTACCGTGAAGTCATGAGTCAGCACACCCGACCCCGGTCCTCGTCCTCGAGGGTGGGCTGGTACGCGGCCGCGGGGCTCGGGGCGCTGGGTCTGGTCGCTCTGGCGGCTCCGGCGGTCGCCGGACTTGAGGTGGTGCCGCCATGTCCCCTGCGGACCGTCACC
>CAIWTL010000431.1 GCA_903915555.1 uncultured Micrococcales bacterium
ACCCGGTTTTTCGGACGGCGATGGCTGTCCGGTGCCGCGGTCGCTGCGCTCGTGACGCCGCTGCTGGGCGGGTTCACCGCACCGGCATCAGCCGACACGACTCTCCTCCTGTCCGTCACTGACGGGGACCTGTCTGCCGCAACCGCCGATGTCACCCACTCCGGTGGGCAGGTCCTGCAGGTGTTCGAGATCGCCGACGCGTTGCTCGTCTCCCTGCCCGCGGGCGTCACCGCCCCCGCCGGCACCATCGTCGTGCCCGACCGGCCGATGGAGTTCACCGCCACGACGCAGGCCGACGGACCCGTCAGCTCCTACCGCGAGACCATCGGCGACACGGACGCCCTCGACGGCTCCGGTGTGACCGTCGCCCTCATCGACACCGGTGTCGCCGACACCGGTGAGGTGGACGTCGAGCACGTCAACGTGTCCGGCGGACCGCGCGGCGACGGCCTCGGCCACGGAACATTCCTCGCCGGCCTGATCGCCGGAAACGGCGCCGCCTCCGACGGCCGCTACCAGGGCGTCGCTCCCGGCGCGAAGGTCCTCGACGTCCAGGTCGCCGACCAGGACGGCAGCACGTCGCTGTCCAAGGTCCTCGCCGGTCTCGACGCCGTGGCGGAGCGCCGTGCCGCCGACCCGAGCCTCAAGGTCGTGAACCTCGCGCTGTCGACCGGCTCCCCGCTGACCCCGCAACTCGATCCGCTCGTCGCCGGCCTGCGCCGTCTCTGGGCCAGGGGCGTGACCGTCGTGGTCGCCGCGGGCAATGACGGCGCGGGCAACGTCAGTTCCCCCGCCGCCGACCCGGCCCTGCTCGCCGTCGGCGCCACCGACGACCGGAAGACCGCCGATCGCTCCGACGACGTGGTCGCGGACTACTCCTCCTATGCACGCAGCCTCGGAGTCATGCGCCCCGACGTCGTGGCCCCCGGGACCTCGCTGGTGTCACTGCGCGCACCCGGCTCGATCGCCGACTCCGAGAACCCCCAGGCAAGCGTCGCCGACAAGTACTTCAAGGGAACCGGCACCTCGATGTCGGCCGCGGTCACCTCCGGTGCCGCCGCCGCCCTCATGGCCGAGCGCACCGTGACCCCCGACGAGGCGAAGCGGCTGCTCATGGGCAGCGCCTACTCCTCAAAGGCCCTGGACGACAAGGTCGGCGCCGGTGAGGGCCAGGTGGATCTGACCGCCGCCGTCGCCACGGACGTGGCCGACACCGACAAGCTGCGCTACTCGACCGGCAACCGCGACTTCGGCCCCGCAGAGCAGGACGCCACCACCTGGGCCGCATTCTCCGCGGCCTGGGACGCGGGCGACCTGCGGGGCGTCGTCGAGGCGTGGGTGCAACTGTCCCCCGAGACCCGCCGGTGGGCCGCCACCGCGTGGAGCGTCCTCGTGATGAGTGGCGGCTTCGACAAGGAGTCCTTCGACTTCGAGGCCCGGCTGTGGGCCGGCCGCCGCTGGTCGACGGATAACTGGAACGGTCGTCGCTGGTCCGAGGACTCCTGGGTGGGCCGTCGCTGGTCGACGATCGACTGGGAGGGACGCCGCTGGTCCACCGACACCTGGAGCTCCGCCGACTGGGAGGGGCGCCGCTGGTCGAGCAGTGACTGGCTCGCCTTCGCGTGGTCCGTCCGCAACAGCAGCGCCGAGATCGCCGAACTGTGGGCCGACGAGGCCTGGGACGGCCGCCGTTGGTCGGAGGACTGGACCGGCCGCCGCTGGTCCGGCCGCCGCTGGTCGAGCGACGAGTGGGAAGGCCGCCGCTGGAGCACCTCCGACTGGGCCGGACGCCGGTGGAGCACCGCCGAGTGGACCGGGCGCCGGTGGAGTGACGTCGCGTGGGAGGGTCGCCGCTGGAGCGACTTCAGCTGGGACGGCCGCCGCTGGTCCGAGTCGGCCTGGGATGGCCGCCGCTGGTCGGACTTCGCGTTCGAGGGACGGCGTTGGAGCACCGAGATCTGGGACGGGCGCCGCTGGTCCATGACAGGCTGGGGTGCCTGAGTCCCCAGCGGAGGTCCGATGACGCAGCCAGAGACTGCGGATACGGCCGTTCCCACCGGAGTCGAACGTCCCGCCGACCCTCGGCGATTCATCACCGTCGTCTTCGTGGTCGGGGTCCTCTCCATCATCGGCGTCGTCCTTCTGACCCCACTGCTGATGCAGCGACCCGGAATAGCGGTTCCTGATACCCCCTGGGTCCTCGTACTGTTCGCCGTCCTGCTGGCGATCGGCGAGTTGACCTACGTCCCCGTCCGCCACGGTGACACCTTCGAGGACCTCACCTTCTACGAGGCTTTTCTCGCCATCGCGGTACTCGTGCTCGCCCCACCGAGCGTCATGCTCGTGGCGGTGGCCGGGCTCGCGATGTCCGAACTCCTTCTCAAGAGACAGCCGATCAAGGCTGTCTTCAACATCAGCACCTACGCCATGGCCACCAGCGGCCTGGTCATCACCTACGCCGTGATCGACTCCGGCGCCGATCCGGTGAGCCCGCTCTCCGCACTGGCTCTCATCGTGGGGATGGCGGTGTGGGAGTTCGTCAACCTCCTCCTGTGGGGGTGGTTGCTCCACCGGATCGAGGGGATCTCGGCCTGGCAACTGGTCCGCAGCCAGGTGTGGCTGTCGACCCTCATGGCGCTGTCCTCGGCGGGAGTCGCGATCACTTTCGTCGCGCTGTTCCGTGTATCACCGATCCTGAGCCTGCTGGCCTTCCTCCCCTCCCTCTACCTGCGCTGGGCGTTCCAGGCCAATCGCGACAGGCTGGCCGGGATCGATCAGGCGAGCAAGATCGCTGCGTTCCCGGCCCTGCTGACACCGGACCAACCGCCACTCGTCCAGGCCTCGCGGGCCACCACAGCTCTGCGATCACTGGCTGGATCGGACGTGGCTGTGCTCACCGCCGACGGCCTCTCGATCGTCGCGAACATGGGCGACGCGGTCGCAGAGTCGCGGCCGGCGACCCCCGGAGAGATGGCGCTGCTGGGTGAGATCGACGGCACCGCGGAGAGGATCCAGCGGTTGGATCCGGCGCAGCTTCCGCCGGGGTGGCGTACGGGGTACGCCATCCCCCTGACTCTGCCGACGAGCATGGGTGGCCGAGGCATCCTCACCCTCGGAGCCACCCGCGCTCCCCGCGGCATCGAGCGTTTTCTTCCCTGGACCACCGGGGGACGCGACCATTGGGAACTGCGCGAGAACTCGGAACTCCGCCCCCTCCTGACCAGCCTCGTGTCCGCCCTCACGGGGGCCCTGCAGGCCAGTGCAGGAGTCATGGCACTGCAGGAGGAGACGGCGAAACTCTCAGCCGTCGTGGACAACGCCACCGACGGCATCGCGGTGTTCGACACCGGGCAGCGCGTCCTGCTGTGGAGTCCCGCCATGGTGCGGATCACGGGCGTGACCCCGGGGTCGCCGGAGGCTGACGCCCCGAGTGCGATCGCGATCGTCGACGCGCTCGGCGCTGTCGCGGCCGGGGCACCCGCGGCGCCGGACGGCGGAGCAGATCCCGCCCATGCCACCGACGGGGAGACCCAGGTCACGATCACCCGCGCCGACGGGGAGGTGCGCGACCTGGACGTCGCCGTCGTCGAACTGGCTGACGAGGCCGGGCTGGCGGTCCTCACGGTCCGGGACATGACGAGGCAACGCCGGCTCGACCGGATGAAGCAGGACTTCATCGCGACCGTGTCGCACGAGTTGAAGACCCCCATCACCCCGATCAAGGGATACGCGCAGTTGTTGGGCGCCAACTGGGACAAACTCACGCCGGAGAAGCGGGCCCGGATCCTGTCCACCATCGAGGAGCGCGCGAACCACCTGTCGCGCCTCGTCGACGACCTGCTCATGGCGTCGCGGGCCTCGGAGGTCGACTCCGCCAAACTCGACGTGCGACTCCAGAGCATCAGCCTGGCCGAACTGGTCAAGCGGGAGGTGGAGGGGCAGACCGCCCTCGCCAGTCGCATCTCGATGAGTGGATCCGACGCACTCGTCGTCGCCGACATCGACCGGGCGCGGCAGTGCCTCGCCAACCTGATCGGGAACGCCGGAAAGTACTCCCGGGCGGATTCCCCCATACTTGTGGAATTCGGACCCCTCGAAGGTGAACGATGGGCGGCGGTGGACGTCATCGATCAGGGCAGCGGGATTCCTGCCGATGAACAGGACAGGGTGTTCGACAAGTTCTACCGGGTGGAGGATCCCATGACCATGACCACGGGAGGCAACGGGCTCGGCCTGTTCATCTCACGGCAACTGGCGCGTGCCATGGGTGGGGACATCACGGTCGAGTCCACCGTCGGGGTCGGTAGCAGGTTCCGCATGACACTGCCCCTAGAGGAGGCACAGCCATGAGCACGATCCTGGTGGTCGATGACGAGTCCCCCATCCGGGACCTCGTCCGAGACGTCCTGGAACTCGACGGACACGACGTCGTGGAGGCGGCCGATGGGCCCACGGCGCTGGAGGCGGTCGCCGATAAGAGTCCCGACCTGTTGGTCCTCGACATCATGATGCCGGGCATGTCGGGTCTGGACGTCCTGCGCTCGCTGCGCCGGGAGCACTCCGGCGCCGAGCTGCCCATCATCCTGCTGACCGCTGCGTCGGACGACGACACCACGTGGGCGGGGTGGACCGCCGGGGCATCGGTGTTCCTGCCGAAGCCCTTCGATCCCAGCCACCTGATGGACTGGGTGGAGCGGCTCCTCAGCGACGCCGACTCATCGGAGGCCGAGGCGCTGGAGGAGTTCGGCGGCCTCGACGGGGAATGACGCGATGAAGAAGATCACCCTCGAACAACTCGACGGCAAACTGGCCCGGCTCCCCGAGAGTCCGCGCATCGTGGCCTCGGGGAACTTCGCGACACCCATGACGCTGCTCAACGCGGTCGACGGATGTATCCCCGACTACACGCTGCACCTGCTCAACGCCCAGGGTGTCCTGCCCCGACGTGACGGAGTGACCTACGAGACGGCGTTCGTCGGACCGGGGATGAGGGGTGCCCCGGGCCTGCGCTACGTCCCGTGTCGGCTGAGTCTGGTGCCCGTCCTCTTCCACCGCCGCCTTCCCCCCGACCTGGTCCTCATCCACACATCGCCCGCCAGGCGCGACCACGTGAGCCTCGGTGTCGAGGTGAATATCCTGCCCGCCGCGATCGAGGCTGTGCGGCACCGTGGGGGACTCGTGATCGCCCAGGTGAACCCGCGGATGCCGCACACCTTCGGGGACGCCGAGATCCACGTCGACGACATCGACTACTACGTCGAGGTCGACGAGCCGCTCCTGTCCCACGAACCCGGACCGCTGGACGACGTGTCCCGCTCCATCGGTGAACGGATCGCGGCGAGCGTGCCCTACGGTGCGACGCTGCAACTGGGCATCGGGGCGGTGCCCGACGCGGTGCTGGCGGGACTGACCGACCATCGCGACCTGCGCATCTGGACCGAGATGTTCAGCGACGGCCTCCTGGCCCTCGAGGAGAAGGGGTGCCTCAACGAGGACCACCCGTTGACCGCTTCCTTCGTCTTCGGCAGCCAGCGTCTCTACGAGTGGCTCGACGGCAACCACTGGGTCCGCGTCATGCGTACCGAGACCGTGAACGATCCCGGGCGCATCGAGAAGCAGCGCATCATGACCTCGATCAACGGCGCCCTGCAGGTGGACATCTCGGCGCAGGCGAACGCGTCCCGCATCAAGGGCCGGATCTACTCGGGGTTCGGCGGGTCCACGGACTTCATCGTCGGTGCCCTGCACTCCCACGGCGGACATGCCTACATCGCACTCCCCTCCTGGCACCCCAGGGCGGACATGTCGACGATCGTTCCCGTCATCGAGGAGCCGGTGACGTCGTTCCAGCACTCGGCGATCGTGACCGAGCAGGGGATGGCCAAGGTCTTCGGGCACACCGAGGCCGAGCAGGCCCGCCAGATCATCGAGCACTGCGCCCACCCCGACGCCCGCGACGGCCTGTGGGACGCGGCCCGTGCCATGGGCCGGAGCTGACGACCGGTGCCCGAGATCCCCGAGGTCGAGGGTCTGGTCGCCTTCCTGGCGCCGCGGGTCACGGGGCGGCGCATCGCGGATCTCCAGGTGGCCGCGATCAGTGCCATCAAGACCGCCGACCCGCCCCTCACCGCCGTCCGCGGGGACACGGTCACGGGGGTGCGGCGGCGCGGCAAGTTCCTGATCTGGGACCTCGTGACCGACGCTGGCGAACCACTCGTCCTGGCGGTCCACCTGTCGCGGGCGGGCTGGGTCAAATGGCTCGAGTCGCCGGGGACCACCCCGCTCCGGATGGGCAAGGGCCCCCTCGCGGCACGACTGACGTTCGTGTCCGACCACGGCGAACTCGTCGGTGGCCTGGACCTGACGGAAGCCGGCACCCGGAAGCGGCTGGCCCTGTACCTGGTCCGCGCCGACCGTGAGGTCCCCGGGATCGCCCGGCTCGGTCCCGAGCCGACGGACACCGCGTTCGACAGCGACGCCTTCGACGCGCTGCTCGATGCCGCCGGCAAACGCCACCTCAAGACGCTCCTGCGCGACCAGTCCGTGCTGGCGGGGGTGGGCAACGCCTACTCCGACGAGATCCTCCACGCGGCCCGCCTGTCCCCCGTGGCTCCCGCCGACTCCCTGACCTCCGAGCAGCGTGCGGTGTTGTACGGGGCGCTGCAGCACACCCTCTCGGAGGCGATCACCGCCGCGCGCCAGTTACCGCCCGCGAAGCTGAAGGATGGCAAGAGATCGGGCCTGGCGGTCCACGGGCGGGGAGGGCAGCCGTGCCCGGTCTGCGGCGACACGATCCGCACGGTGTCGAGCGCGGACTCCGAGTGGCAGTACTGCGCCACCTGCCAGACGGGTGGCACGCCGCTGGCCGACCGCCGGCTGTCCCGCCTGCTGAAGTGAGGTCTCAGTTCTCCGGGAACACGCGTCGCACGAGAGTCTGGACGTCGCGGTCCAGGTGATCCATCCGGCGGTCCAGACCATCGATGCGGGCCGACACCGCCTGGAGGTCGCCACGCAGCGACGCGATCTCACCG
>CAIWTL010000432.1 GCA_903915555.1 uncultured Micrococcales bacterium
CGCTCCTGCCGCCCCCTCCCCCGCCATCATCGGAGTCGGCGCCGGGCCTCACCGCGGTCCCTGCTGCGCGACACGTGGCCCGGTGGGTCGCGCCGGCGATGACGATCGGTGCGGTCGCCGCGGGGAGTCTGGCGATCGGCGTCTGGAACCCCTCCGACACCGGACCGGCGGTGTGCTGGTCCCAGGCGGTGTTCGGCGTCGACTGCCCCTTCTGTGGCGGGACGCGCGCCACGCGGGCACTGGTGGCGGGTGACGTCGGCTCTGCTTTCGATTACAACCTGCTCGTCCCGCTGGCGGCGCTGCTCGCGGTCATCGGCGGCCTGTGGTGGACGCTGTCACGGGCGGGTGGTGTGTCCTTCGCTCCGGCGGTGTCGATGGCCCGCAGTTCTGCGGTGTGGATCGGCCTCCTCGTGGTGCTGGTCGTCTTCTGGGTGGCGCGGAACCTGCCATGGTTCGCGTACCTGAACTCCGGGGGATGAGCCTGGATAGGCTGATCCCACGAGCCTGGGAGGATCGCGATGTCCGAGAACCCGTCTGATGCAACTGGATCCGTTCCGCAGCCACCACCACCTCCGCCGGCACCACCATCTCCGCCGACACCTCCGCCCCCTCCCTCCGGCGGTCCTACCGCTCCCCCTCCACCCGGGTCCGCCGCCCCGTTGCCCCCTGCCGTGGGGTATCCCGCGGCCTCTCCGCAGCCCTACCCGGCCATGAACCCCGACGGTGCGCCCGCCCGGCCACCGGAGAACGGCATGGGCATCGCGGCGCTGGTCCTCGGAATCCTCGGAGTAGTGCTGGTCTGCGCCTACGGTGTCGGTCTCATCCCCTCCATCCTCGCGATCGTGTTCGGCAAGATCGGCATGAACAAGGCCGACCAAGGCGCTGCGGACAACCGCTCCATGGCCAAGGCGGGCTTCATCCTGGGAATTGTCGGCGTGGTCCTGGCGGTCCTGGCCATCATCGCGCTGGTCCTGCTCTTCATCGGGGTCGCAGCAACCTCGGTCACCACGCCAACCACCCGAGCTTGAGGCAACCATGCGGATCAGTACGTCATACGCGGAGATAGCGATCGACGGGCGCCCCATGCGAACATTCGTCGCCGCGCCGGCCGACGAGGGGGTCTACCCGGGCATCGCTTTCTACTCGGACATCTTCCAACTCACCGACTCGACACTGCGCTGGGTGTCACGCCTGGCCAGTTACGGGTTCGTGGTGGCCGCTCCGGAGATCTACTACCGGATCGAGGAACCCGGCACGGTGCTGGAGTTCGACGATGCCGGCAAGGATCGCGGCCAGGCGGACGTCCAAGCGTTGAGCGCAGCCGAGTTCGACGTCGACATCGCGCAGTTGCTCGCGTGGCTCCGAGGTGAGCCGAGGGTGTCGGACGCGCCGCTCGGTGTGGCGGGCCACTGCACCGGGGGCCACCTCGCGTTCCGCGCGGCCTTCGATCCCGCTGTCGCTGCCACGGCCTGCTGGTATCCGACCGGCCTCGCCGACGGTGTCCTGGGATCGGACGCCGACGCCGGCAGCCTTTCGCGCGCCGCCGAGATCCCCGGCGAGCTGCTCATGATCTTCGGCGTGGCCGATCCCCACACGCCGGCCGCGGCCCGTGACGTGGTCCGCGACGCGCTGGACGAGGCGGGAACCCGCTACGAGTGGATCCTCGTGGAGGGCGCCGAGCACGCGTTCGGCCGCGACGTCGGACCGCGCTGGGATCCCAGCGCGACCGACGAGGCGATGGCGGCCACGATCGCCTTCTTCCGGCGCACCCTCACGGCGTGACGCCGCGCGCCGGGCCGCAGTGTCAGTCGCCGGTCAGGGCTTCGGCGGCATGAAGGGGTATCCCTTACCGTTCTTGCCACCCCACGTGCCACTGGCGACGGACGCACCGTCGTCGCTGTAGACGAGCTTTCCGTACGGGTAGAGGCCCCACTGGTAGCACGCAGGGTTCGGGATCCACTTGGGCTTTCCTCCGCTGTCGGCCATGTAGATGCCACAGCCACTCTTGTTGCGCGGCACATCTTGGCCTAGGACCTTCACGTACTCGACGGAGCCGGTGTTGGGAGCCGGGTTGAGCGTGCGTTCTCCCTTGGCGGAATCCGTCACAGGATTTGCGGGAGGGGGCAACTGTGGCTGACCGCCCGACTCGTAGAAGCCGGCCTTGTTCGGATCGACTGCTCCGCCCCCACCCGGGAACACGTACCAGGAATCCACGTTGGCGAACGCCCCGGGCACCAGGGCAGAGTGGGTGGTCTGTCGCTTCGCGCAGTCCGGGGTCATCTTGGTTCCGGCGAAGCGGTCGGCGGCGAACTGAAGTATCGCCCCACCTGCCTGCTGCTTCTTGGCCGGAGTGCCCGTACCCACCTCGTCGGTCCAGGGGAACGCGAGCACGTTGAGGTGGTCGGCCGCCTGGAACATGTCCGTGGCGGGAGGATTGGGGTTCGCGACGCCCGTCACGACCGGGGTCCAGTAGGCCGACAGGTTGGCACCGGCACTGCAGAAGTTCTCCTGCATCGCCGCATTCACTTGGGACAGGACCACCTGATCCGCGGTCCCGGAGATCAGCAGGGTCGGCAGGTCCGTGGGGTAGGAGTTCGACTGGCCCTGGTCGATCACCGGGGTCTGCGCGCCGAAGATCTGCCCCCAGTTGTAGAACGCCGACTGGTTCGCGGGCGCGTTGGGGTCCTTCATGAACGGAGTTCCCTTGCTGGTCAGCCCGCCCGGGAAGTATTCGTAGCTCGCCGCGAACGCTTGAGTGGTGCAGTAGCTCTCGTACTCGGCCAGAACGTTCGGATTCGGGCCGAGCGGGTTGACCGCATCACTCAGGGTGTTGTTCTTGAGCGCGAACTGGGGCAGGTAGCCGAGCCAGGTCTGGATGATCTCCGGCCCGATGACCCAGTTGGCCTGGTTGTCCCACGACACGTCGACGAGTTTGTTCAGATCTGTCGCAGGTGCGATCGAGACAACTCCCTTGAGGTCCAGGCCGGTGTCCTGGGCCCACTGCTTCTTGGTGGAGATGCCGGTCCACAGTGCCGCATGACCACCTTGGCTATGGCCGGCGACGATGAACTTCGACCCCGCCTGAGGCAGCCCGGGCCAGCCGCGATCCGCCTTCGAACCGTCCTGCAGCGACTGTGCCGCGTAGTAGACGTCGCGGGCCTCCTGCGGGCCGACGACGTAGGTCTTGAGGTTCTGGTTGATGTCGAGCGAGTCAACGGCGATGCCGAGGTAGTCGGGCATCACCACGATGTAGCCGGCCTTCAACATCTGGTCCAGGAAGAAGACGACGTCGGTCAGGTTGATGTCCATGCCACCGGGACCCATGGTGGTCTGACCGGTCGCACCATTCTTCGAGGGGATGTTGCCGGTGCCCCGGGAGATCGAACACTTGTCCTCCTGGCCCAACGTGGGATGGGCCCACACGACCACGGGGGCGTTCGCCTTGACATCGGGGGGCACGAAAAGTAGCCCGGTGGCCGCGACCGTGCCGTTCTGCACGGAGCCACCGCCACTGTCGTCCGGGTACCAGCGCTCGGTCGTGTACATGATGCGGTACTGCTTGCCGGGAATCGGGCAGTTGCTCCTGGGGGTGCCGTCCGTGACGCACTTCGGAGGCCCGGACGCGGGGTTGCCGACCTGGGGCAGCGTCAGGCTCTCGCCCTCCTTGAGGGGATTGGGCAACTTCATGGTCGGATAGTCGAGGGGATACTCCTGCGCTTTGACGATCTGTCCCGTCTGGCTGGGGAGTTTGAGCGGAACCGCGAACAGGGCGTCGCCCTCGTCGGTGAAACTTCGCGTCACTACGTCGCTCTTGACGTCCGGGTAGTTGGTGACGGCGACGCGCAACTTGACGTCACCCGTGTCGGGCACGCTCATCGTGAGCTGGACTTGGCCGTCCTTACCGGTGTTCTTCTCTCCCCGGTACAGGTCGTCCCAGCCGTTTCCTGAGTTCGACTGCAGCCGGACCTGAACGTTGACCGCCGGGTCGACGGTCACGGGGATGGAGTACTGCCTGTCCTGGGACAGCTGGCCATCGGGCCACTGCGCGCTCACGTCCTTCGGGTCCACGGGCGGGGGAGGCGGGGGGGGCGGAGGAGTGGGGCCCGGTACTGCTTGGACTTTGACGACCTTGCTGGTCTTCTTCTTGTCGAACATCCGGTACTTGAAGGTGCCCTTGGTGCCCAGTTGAACCTTCACGCTCGCCTTGCCGGACTTCTTGGTCACCTTCACCCCCGCGCCCTGCCACTTCTTGCTCCCGGGGAACTTCTGCTGGAAGCCCACATGGGCCTTCTGCTTGGGCTTGACCTGACCTGACAGCTTGACAATGCTGTCGACGCCCACCGTCTTGTGGTTGGCCTTGAGGGTGACCTTCTTGACCCTCTTCTTCTTGTTCTTCTTGGGGGCAGTCACCGCGTCGGTCTCGGCCGACCTCACCGCGGGGGTGGCCGTACTGGTCTCAGAGGCATGGGCGGCCGGCAGCAGCAGGGCCGCTCCCACCGCAAAGACCGAGACTGAGGCAACGGCTGTACGCTTCATAGAACAACTCCCTCACACTGCGTCGCCAGTTCCGACGCTGACCGGGACATTCTGGTTCCTTCTTGTCCCCGGTGTCCCCCCGATGGAGCAACTCGGCCAAGATCACAGAGGTGACCCGACTCCTCCGCAGCGGGCGAGAGCCTCATCGGAGAGGCGCCTCGGGGGTGTCGGTGTGGGTGATGCCTGGCGGGGCTGGTCCAGGTGTTGCCGGTTCCCGTCTGGCTCGTGGTTTGGTGCGTCGTGGTTGCCGTGGGTGATGCGCCATCTGGTGTGGGTCTTATGGCGTCAGCGCAGGGCGCACCTCAGGCTCCGACCTGACGTCTGCCCCGTAGGCTCGCGTCTGCCCCAGATCTACCGCACACCTGCCCCTTACGGGGCAGACCTGCGGTCAGGCCTTCGCGGGGGTGGGGTCGCTGGACTCCTGCGGCTTGTCACTCTTGACCGACTCGAGCATGAGTCCGGCGAGGTCCACGACCTCGACCTTGTCCGCAAGGCCCTCCTGCTGCCGAACGGTCACGCCGTCGTTGAGCATGACGGAGCAGAACGGGCAGGCCACGGCCACCTTGGTGGCTCCGGTGTCGATGGCCTCGTCCGCGCGGTTCTGGTTGACGCGGGTGCCGAGCTTCTCCTCCATCCACATGCGGGCACCGCCGGCGCCGCAGCAGAAGGACTTGTCGCCGTTGCGGGGCATCTCGACGAACTTCGAGCCCGGCAGGGACTCGAGCAGTGAGCGTGGCGGTGTGTAGACCTGGTTGTGGCGACCGAGGTAGCACGGGTCGTGGTAGGTGACGGTGTCCTCGACCTTGTTCATGGGCACGAGCTTGTTCTCGTACACCAGGGAGTGCAGCAGCTGGCTGTAGTGGATGACCTCGTAGTTGCCGCCGAACTGCGGGTACTC